>CAMWJM010000130.1 GCA_947174575.1 uncultured Alistipes sp.
ATACGGAATCGTAGATGATCAGGCGAAGCTTTCCCATATCCACTCGGCCTTGTGAGCCGAGCACCGACTCGTCAGCCAGAACATTGACGACTTCTCCGACGACGTGCATTTCATCCAATGCCTCCTCCATTTCGACGACCTTACATTCGAGCGTCAAGGGATATTCGTCGATAACCGGCGCATCGACAAATTCGCTGCGGGTAATGCGTATATGGGAGTGTTTCCTAAATTCTTTTTCATCGCATTACCTCCACCCCATGAACATACGGGCGGTTTCGGCGTCGTGGTGGTCGAAGAAAAGGCTACGGCCCGTGTCGAGCGTTGCGATAGCGGCCATATCTTCGTCGGAGAGCGCGAAATCGAAGATGTCGATGTTCTGCCGCATCCGCTCGATATGGCTCGATTTGGGGATGATGATGACGCCGCGCTGAATGAGCCAGCGTAGGGCGACCTGCGGCACGCTCTTGCCGTACCGGGCGCCGATCTCGGCCAGCAGCGGATTGGTAAAGAATCCGTTGCGCCCCTCGGCCAGCGGGCCCCACGACATGATGCGCGTGCCAAATTCCTCCATGATGCGTTGCGGCTCCCGCTGCTGGTTGAAAACGTGCGTCTCGACCTGATTGACCGCAGGCACGATTTCCATGTTGCTGGCCAGGTCGATGAAGTGGTCGGGATAGAAGTTCGACACGCCGATGGCGCGCAGTTTTCCCTCTTTGTACGCTTCCTCCAAGGCGCGGTACGCCCCATAGCGGTCGCAGAAGGGCTGGTGCAGCAGCATCAGGTCGATGTAGTCGGTCTGCAAGCGGCGCAGGCTCTCGTCGATGGAGGCCTTCGCCTTTTCGTAGCCGTAGTTGGAGATCCAGACTTTCGACACGAGGAATATCTCCCGGCGGCCGATGCCGCTGCGGCGCACGGCGTTGCCTACGCCCTCCTCGTTGTGGTAGGCCTGCGCCGTGTCGATCATGCGGTAGCCGACACTCAGGGCGTCGCTTACGCACCGCTCGCACTCTGCGGGCGGCACCTGATAGACACCGTAACCCATCTGGGGCATCTCGATGCCGTTGTTCAATTTTATTGTATTCATGGTCTTTATTTTATCATGTCGATATTGCGCAACCACGTTGCAATGGTTTGTTCGTTGATCCGTCCGCTCGTCAGTCCCTCGCCGGTCAGATGTGCGGCATCGGGCGTAAGCTCCACAATGCGTGCCAGCGTTTCGTCGCGGTAGGTGGCGGCATAGGTGCAGAACGGCACGACGGTCTTGCCCGCAAAATCGTAACTCTCAGCGAAGGTGCAGATAATCATCGGAGTGGTCCACCACCACACGGGGCAGCCGATGAACACCGTATCGTAATCGTTCCAATTTTCGACCTCGTTTGCGATAGCCGGGCGGGCATCGGCCTCCTTTTCGGCACGCGCTACCTCGGTGCAGGGCGTGTACTCGGTCGGATAGGGAACGACGGGGTCGATGCGAAACAGGTCGGCACCGGTCTGACGGACGATCTCCTGCGCCATGCGCTGCGTCGTGCCGCCCCAACTGAAATAGGCGACGAGGATTTTGCGGCTGCCGGTCGGGGTGTCGGGATCGTCGCCCGGCTGCTGCGGTTCATTGGGCGTCTCCGGCGTGTCGGGATCGTCAGGGATGTCGTCTCCGTCGTCCGGATTCACGGGCGTTTCGATTCCCGGTGTTCGAGGTTCGTTTTCCTCTTCGGGCGAGCAGGCGCCGAATGCCATGACGGCCGCAGCCATCATCAGATAAATCAGGTACTTTTTCATACGTGTATTATTTAGTTGCTGTTGCATTCTTCCGAGTGCAAAATTAGAGAACTCCGCTCATCCCGGCCGAACAAAAAACACGGCTCGAATTACCATTTTTGCTGGAATCGGTTCCACGTCGATACAAAAACCGAAATAAGTGCAGTTTTAGCCGAATTTCTTGTAATGCCGGCTCGGTTCCGTCGCTCTAATTTTGCATTGTCGGACATAATCAAGATGTTTACACAACTAAAATAATGAAATACAGAATATTGGGATTGGGTGGCTTGCGTGTCTCCGCCGTGGGGCTGGGCTGCATGGGCATGAGCCACGCCTACGGTGCTCCGGCCGACAAGCGCGAAATGACGGAGCTGCTCTCCGATGCCGTGGAGATGGGCTACGCCTTTTTCGACACGGCTGAGGTCTATGGCACGGCCGACCGTCCGCACGACAACGAAGAGCTGCTGGGCCGGGCGTTGCGGCCGCTGCGCGATCGGATTGTTTTAGCCACCAAATTCGGGCTGACGTTCGACAATCCCCACGGTGCGGGACCGCATGCTTTGATTCCAGATTCGCGTCCGGCAACCATCCGCCGCTCGGTCGAGGAGTCGCTGCGCCGCCTGCGCACCGACCGCATCGATCTCTACTACCAGCATCGCATCGACCCGAAGGTCGAACCCGAGGAGGTGGCCGACACGATGGCCGACCTGATTCGTGAGGGCAAAATCCTCCACTGGGGTATTTCGGAGGCGACCGAAGAATATCTGCGCCGCGCCCACGCAGTGTGCCCCGTAGCCGCCATACAGAACCGTTATTCCATGATGGCGCGTCGGCACGAGGCGTTGTTCCCCGTGCTCGAAGAGTTGGGCGTGGGCTTCGTGGCTTTCTCGCCGCTGGCCAACGGACTGTTGACGGAGTGCTACACCGCCGACACGAAGTTCGATGCCGCGACCGATTACCGCGCTTCGATGCCGCAGTTCCGCCCGGAGAGCTTCGAGCAGAATCGCACGCTGTTCGCGCTTATCGACCGCTTGGCGGAGGAGCACCGTGCCACGCCGTCGCAAATCGCGCTGGCGTGGATGATGAACAAACGTCCGTGGATCGTGCCGATTCCCGGAACGCGCCATCTGTGTCGGCTGAAAGAGAATATCGGAGCCGCCGACATCCGTCTGACCGCCGAACAGGTGCTGTCCATCGACAAAGCTCTCGCGACAATGCCGATGAGCGATGTATTCGGCGGATCGCCTATTAAAAAATAATTTATGAAACCGAAAATAATCTGTCATATCATGAGTTCCGTCGACGGGCGGTTGCTCAACGACCGTTGGTCGGAACCGTTCGACGGCACTCCCGCCTCGGCGCTGTTGCAAGTATATGCCGCCATCGGCCGCGAGTTAGGCACGGATGCGTGGATGTTCGGGAAGAACACCCTCCGCGCCGCATTTCCCTATAAATTCGCGGTCTCCGGACATCCCTTACAGCCGGATACTCCCGCCGTATTCGTCGGCGAACGCCGTTCGGAGCGGATGTTCATTGTGGCCGATCCCGATGCCGACATTTTCTTTACGTCCTCCTCTCTGAGAGGCGACGACATCCTCGTCATCGTGGGGCGGAATGCCACAGAGAAGTACCTCGCCCATCTGCGCGAAAAGCGGATCTCCTACGTCATCGTCGATGATGCGGCCGACCTTCGCCAAGGGCTCGAAGCCGTCGGCCGCGAGTTCGGCATCCGCTCGGTCTCGGTGCAGGGCGGCGGCATATTGAACGGTGCGCTGCTGGCCGAAGGGCTGATTGACGAACTGAGTCTGGTCGTCTATCCCGGTATCGACGGGCTTTCGGGCGTACCTTCTATTTTCGAGTACGTGGGTGGAAAGACCGATCATCCGGCTGCGGGACAGAGCCTGCAACTGCTCTCCGTAGAGCAGCGGGAACACGGCGTCATTGGGTTACAGTACGGATTTCATAAAAGTTAATGGATAATATGAAAAAAATAATGACAACCGTATTGTTGACGGCTTTGGCCGTATGCAATACATTAAACGCACAAGAGACGATGAAAACGAACGAATCATTTACAGCGGCGGATACGTCTGCTTTCAAGAGCCATAACAGCAATCCGTGGGGGCTGGTCTATGCCGGCGCACTCACGGAAAATGCGGACGGGAAAGTGAATATCCATCCGATTATCTACGACTTGAACGGTCTGAAAATCGCCGCCAACGTCTATATGCCTGCAGGCTATGACCCTGCGAAAAGTTATCCTGCCCTCGTCGTCGCGCACCCCAACGGCGGCGTGAAAGAGCAGGTGGCGGGACTTTACAGCCAGCGTATGGCCGAGGCGGGCTATATCTGTCTGGCGTTCGACGCTGCTTATCAAGGAGCCAGCGAGGGCGAACCGCGCAATATAGACAAACCAGCCAACCGCATTGAGGATATTCACCGTGCCGCCGACATCCTGCTGCAATATCCGGGCGTCGACCCCGGGCGGGTGGGTATCCTCGGCATCTGCGGCGGTGGTGGTTATACATTGGCTGCGGCACAGACCGACAAACGGTTCAAAGCGGTTGCCACGTTGAGCATGTTCAACACCGGATTGGTTCGCCGCAACGGATTCCTCGATTCGCAGATAAACAGCGTACAGGAGCGTCTGGCCGATGCCTGCGCCGCTCGTCAGAAAGAGGCTGAGGGCGGCGAACCGGAGTACGTGGGCGACATGAGCGGCGTAACACCCGACGAGGCCGCCGCACTGCCGTTCGACCTCTACCGCGACGGCTACGTGTATTACCTGCAAACCCACGCGCACCCCAATTCGACGTTCCGCTACACCAAGAGCAGCCTTGTCGATCTGATGGCGT
>CAMWJM010000131.1 GCA_947174575.1 uncultured Alistipes sp.
CTCGATGGACTTGACGACCTTGCGCCGATAGGCCTTCAGGCCGCAGTTGAAGTCGTGGAGCCGGATGCCCGAAGCGGCGCGGGCCGTCCAGTTGAAGAACTTGCTGGGCCACCGCTTGCCGACGGGATCGTAGCGCTTCTTCTTCCAGCCCGAAACGAGGTCGTATCCCTCGTCGAGGATCATGCGCCGCATGTCGGGAATCTCGTCGGGCGAGTCCTGCAGGTCGGCGTCCATCGTGAAGACGACTTCGCCCTGCGCGGCTTCGAAACCGCAGTAGAGGGCGGCCGACTTGCCGTAGTTGCGGGCGAAGCCGATGGCCCGCACGGCGGGAAACTGCGGACGCAATGCCTCGATGACCTCCCACGAGCCGTCGGACGAGCCGTCGTCGACCAGGATGATTTCGTAGGCGAGCGCATGGCCCGCAGCCACGCGGTCGATCCACGCCACCAGCTCGGGCAGCGACTCCCGCTCGTTGTAGAGCGGCACGACGACCGAAATGTCGGGATTATTCATGGTGCGCATCGTTATCGCCGAACGGCTTCGGCGCGCGTGCCGACACGCCGGCGACGATCAAACCGAAGATCGCACCGAAAAGCAGGCTCGACCAGATGCCGCCCCAAAGGGTGGCGAGCAGCGACGGTTCGGGGGTGTTCTGCAGCTGCTCGATGACCGTCATCATGGGTGCGGCACCTTTGGAACCGCCCATGGCGGCGAACTGCGACATGACCTCGGCGATCTTCTCGACATAGCGCTCGTACCCCAGCACGAGATGTATGAAAATGTAGTTGACCGCACCGAGGATCACACCGGCCAGCAACGACAGGGCGACCGTATAGCCGTAGCCCTGACCGAACGTGAAGCCCTCGTCGACGGTGTAGAGCGCGGAGCGCTGGCGCGTGAAGCGGAGCAGCAGATAGAAATGCAGCGCCACGACGGCCAGCCATTCGACGAGCAACAGCGCATAAAGCCCCAGTTTGCCGGAAATCATCAACGAGTTTTCCACCACCGACGACGCGGCCAGCAACAAACCCACATAAGCGCCGCACCGGGCGGCATCGCTCCAAAAAGAATTTTTCATCGCAACCATATTTAAATTATTCGACTATTTCAACTCGCCTCTACCCTCGCGCAAAATCGCGGCCTCCCCCTCCGAGAGGTCGACCAAGGTCGTGGGCATCGGATCGCCCGGCCCGCCGTCGACGACCCAGTCGACCCGACGGCCATAGCGTTCGTGTATCAGCTCGGGATCGGTCGTATATTCGGGGATCTCGTCGTCCTCGGGCAGCGACGCCGTGACCAACGGACAGCCCAAGGCCTCGACGAGCGCACGGGCGACGCCGTGGGCCGGAATACGCACGCCGATGGTCTTCCGCTTGCCGAGCGCACGGTCGGGAACGCGCGACAAGGCCGGCAGCACGAACGTGAACGGCCCCGGGAAATTGCGCTTGAGGATTCGGAACGCGGCATTGTCCACGCGGCAGAACTCGGCGACCTGCGCCAGATCGGCGAAGACCAGGGCCGGCTGCGTCTGCGCGCCCTTGAGTCGCTGCAGCCGCTCGATGCCCCTGGCCGACCGCACCGCACACCCGAAGGCATAACGGCTGTCGGTGGGATAGATCACCACCCCATCGCTTTCGAGCGCCGCGACGACCCGCTGCAACTCGCGTTCCGAAGGATTCCGTTCGTAGATTTTCGTCAGCACAGCCCACAAATATAGGCAAAAACACCGGAAAACGGGAAACGATCCGAAAATAAAACGTTTATTCGGACATCGCCGCGACCGAACACGTCATCCCGGCTTCGGATCGGGCCTATTCGCCGTATTTGCGCTCGAACAGCGCCCGGTTGGTCTCGCCCCAGACAATCATGGCGTCGAGAATGGGCAGCAGCGAACGGCCCAGATCGGTGATCGAATACTCCGACCGCGGGGGCAGCTCGGGATAGATGGTTTTCTCGACCAGACCATCGTCGACCAGCTCTTTGAGCTGCAGGTCGAGCACGCGCGGCGTGGCCTCGGGCAGCGCCTTGTGGAGTTCGCTCGGGCGCATCGGGGCGCCACGCAGCTCGTCGAGCAGACAGGATTTCCACTTGGAATTGACGAGGCTCATGGTCAGCCGCAACGGGCAGCTCAAATCGACCGGGATTTTTCTTTTGTACATGGCATCGCTTGCTTTACGGTGCAAAAATAGCCATAATCGTCCGATTCGGAGGTATGACGACAAATTTTTCGGTATATGAATCGTTTTTCGGTACTTGCACAAACAGATGCTACCTTATAATTTTGCATATGTCAAATCAATATATTATTGTTATGCGCGATTCGATCAAGGAATACGAAGCCGTCGAAGCGGCGGCCCTGAAATTCGTGAAAAGCGTCGCCGAAGGCGACAGCCGCCACGCCCGCGAGTTGTTCACCGACGACGCCGTGCTGTTCGGCATCCTCGACGGGAAACCCGAACGCGGGAGCATCGAACAGTTTTACAAGAACGTCGACACCGTGAGTGCCGGCGACGGGTTCAAAGCCCGCATCGACGTGGTAGCCGTGGAGGAGACGCTGGCCGTCGTCCGCGTGCTCGAAGAGGGCTGGGGCGGCCGCATCGACTTCACCGATTATCTGCTGCTGCTGAAAATGGAGGGCGAGTGGAAATGCGTGGCCAAGGCCTACAACCAGAATTCCGACACCATAAAGAAATAAGTATGAAGATCGCAGTCATCACGGGAAGCCCCCGCCGCAACGGCAACAGCTTCGCCATGACCCGGGCATTCGTCGAAGCGGCGGAAGCGCGCGGCCACACCGTGCAGCGTTTCGACGCCGCATTCCTCAACATCGGCGGCTGCCGCGCCTGCCAGACCTGTTACAAGACGGGCAAGGCATGTTCGTTCGACGACGATTTCAATCCCATAGCCGCGGCGCTGCTCGAAGCCGATGCGGTAGTTTACACGATGCCGGTCTACTGGTATTCGATCCCGGCGCAAATCAAGGGCGTGATCGACCGCATCTTCTCGCTGGTCATAGGCGGCAAGGAAGTAGCCGGTAAGAAGTGTGCGCTGATCGCTTGCTGCGAGGAGCACGCCCCCACCGTCATGGACGGGGTACGCATGCCCCTCGAACGTTCGGCGGCACTGCTCGGCTGGGAAATGGTCGGCGAAGTGCTCGTGCCGGGCGTCCTCGACGAGGGCGACATCGCGAAGACCGACGGATGCCGGCAGGCCGCGGCGCTCGCCGAGAAATTCTGACCTCGAAGCCGCACGTATCGTATGAAAAAGAGCAGCCCGCACGATGCGGGCTGCTCTTTTCGCGAATGGAATCTATATCCGCTATTTGATCTGGCGCCGGTTCAGCTCCGCGCTGTAGGCCCGGGCATTGGCGTTGTGCTCGCGCAGGGTACGGGCGAAATTGTGATAGCCGTCGAACTCGGGCCGGGCGCAGAAGAAAAGGTAATCGTGCTTCTCGAAGCCGAGCACCGCCTCGATAGCCTCCTTGCTCGGCATGCAGATGGGCGACGGCGGCAGGCCGCGGTTGATATATGTATTATAGGGCGACGAATATTTCAAGTGCTTGTAGCGGATGCGGCGCAGCGAGAAATCCTGCATGGCATATTTGACGGTCGGATCAGCCTGCAGGGGTATCCCCTTGCGCAACCGGTTGACATAGACGCCGGCCACGCGCGGCATCTCGTCGCTCTGACGGGTCTCCTCGTAGACGATCGACGCCAGGGTCATCGACTCCAGGCGACTCAAGCCGCTGCGCCGCCGCAGGCTGTCGCGCTGCGGCGTCCAGAAACGGTCGTATTCGCGCTTCATGCGCCGCACCAGCTCCTCGGGCGCGACCGTCCAATAGAACTCGTAGGAGTCGGGAATGAACATCGAAAAGAGCGTCAGGCTGTCGAAACCGACCGAAGCGGCCACCTCGCGGGAGGTCAGCACCTGCATCACGGCGGCGGAATCGGCGTCGATCTGCTGCGCGATCTTGCGAGCCAGCTGGGCCGAAGTGCGCACGTTGTTGATCGTCACGCGGACGGGTGTCTGCATGCCGAATTTGAGCATGCGCACCACGCCGAGAACGTTCATCCCCGGTTCGAGCACGTAATGCCCGGGCTTGAACGACGCCGGCAGCCCGATGCGCCGGGCGTAGTAGCGGAACGCGGCCCGGTGCCGGATCCGCGGCATCAGCGAATCGACCAGTGCGCCGTAGTCGCCGCGCAAGCTGACGAAAAGTTCGGCCCGCTCGGGCACGGCGTCGCCCTTGAACTGGGCGAAGCCTACCCCGCCGGCGACGCCTGCCAAGAACAGACAGACCGCCATGATGTACAAGAGTTTTTTACGCATCGTTTCCGAAATTTTTTGCAAAGATATAAAAATTTCCTACTTTTGTGCCCGGGTGAGTCTCATACGACCAGCTCCCGTAGAATCCCCCAGGCGAGGAATCGAGCAAGGGTATACGGTCGTAGCGGTGCGATATGAGTAGCTCACCCTTTTTTCATGCCCATACGAAAAGGACGGAACACTGCGGTTCCGTCCTTTCGCGTCAGAATGCCACCTTGGCGCCGACGGTACAGCAGACCCGGTATTCGGG
>CAMWJM010000132.1 GCA_947174575.1 uncultured Alistipes sp.
CTCGTGGGCTCGGAGATGTGTCTAAGCGACAGCGGAAAGGGCCTCGGCACCTGCGATCTCCACGCGGAAAACCCCGGGAGCGGCCTCGCCGTCGACGGTGATGTTGCGGTAGACGCCATTGCGCCAAGCCACGACCTCGGGCCGGATGAAGCCGCGCTTCTTCAGCAGATTCTGCGCCGCCTCGGCTTCCTGACGCGTGGCGAATCCGCCCGCGAAATAGCGCCACTGGCCCTGGTCGTCGACCGTATAGTAAAGCGGCTCGGCGCCCCGGAAAACCGTAGGGGGCCGCTTGGCCCGATAGGTGCCGAGCAACACGCGGTAGATGGTGCCCCGGGCATAGATCCTGCACTCGGGAATGGGGTTCTTGGCCGTATAGCGCGGAACGGAGGAGAACGTCACCTTGTCGAATACCAGGAAACTGCGCTCCTCCAAAGTCCGTCGCGGCAGGCGATAATCGATCGTGCACAGCTGTCGGGCGACATGCCGCAACGAATCGGAAGCCTTGTCCAGCCCCAGCACTCCGGCCACGACCGTTTCGTAGTCGACGATCACCTGTTTGCGCAACACGTAATCGACGATCTCGTCCGACGCCGTGGTGCCCTGCAGTTCGGCCAGATTGCGGGCCGTCTCGGCCACGGCATCCTCCTGACCGGCAAGCAGCTCTTCGTGCCCCAGTTTGTCCAGCAGATAGTCGTAGGCGTAGCTCTTGTTGTCGAAAATGTAATTCCACACGCTCGACAACGAATCGGCCAACATCCGGTTCTCGGCTTCGAGCGCGACATAACGGTCGTAGAGAGCGATCGCTTCGTTCTCGACGAAAGCCAGACGATAGGCGTCGGCCAGCTGCCCCAGCGTAGTATGATTGGAAAAATAGCGATTCATGCAACCGGCGGCGACCGACTCCAAACGCTGCGCCCGCAGCAACGCTGCATAATCCTCCGCCGGCAGCTCACGGCGGAAGCAGGCATTGGCGACCAGATCGCGCATCTGCTGCGCCTGGGGAATCCCGGGCTGCACCTCCGCAGCCGGCTCGGGAGCGGGCACCGCACGGTCGAGATTGGCCAGCACCCAATCCTGCTCGATGGTGTTGATGCGATCGATCAATCGGCCCTTGGCCGTACGGATTTCGAAAATCCGATTCTCCAGTTCCAGAATTTCCTCGGCGACCAGCCGGCCCTCCCCGGGATTGGCGCGCAGCTGCTGCCGCAGGCCCTCCACGGCGCGGAGCACCGAATCCTCGCGGTTCTGCAACCGGGCCTCCTCCTGCAAGAGCGACATATACTCGGTGTTGCCCTCCAAGCCCGCTATGCGCGCCTCGACGGGCGGCTGAACGGCTGCTCGAAGCAGCGAGCAGCAACATGCCGCCCCGACAAGCAGACAAATCCTGCGCAGCATATGGGTCATCGCCACCATTTTATGAAAAAGAGCTGAATCAATCCGAAAATCTCCAGACGCCCCAGAAGCATCAAAAACGAATCGAAAAGTTTGAGCACGCCGGGCAGTGCGGCGTAGTTGTCCATAGACCCGACCCGTCCGAATCCCGGCCCGACGTTGCCGATCATGGCTACGGTGCTCGAAAAAGAGGTCGTCAGATCGACGCCGCAGATCGTGGCGAAGACCGTCCCCAGCAAAATCAGCACGAGGTAGGCCACGATGAAGGTCATCACGGCGTGCAGCAATTCGTTCTCCTGCACCACGCCGTCCATACGGATGCGGATCACGGCATTGGGGTGCTGCTGCTGCCGGATGCGCAAGCGCATCATTTTGCCCGCGAGCAGCAGGCGGTTGATCTTGATGCCGCCCGAAGTCGAGCCGGCCGACGCGCATACGAGCGATCCGAAGATCAGGACGACCACGGCCAGCGGTGTCCACAGATTGGTGTCGGCCGTGGCGAATCCCGTCGTGGTGACCAGCGATACGAACTGGAAGAGTCCATAGCGGAACGATGTCGACAGCGAAGGGTAGAGGCCTGCCGCGTAAAGACTTATGGCGATCACCGCGCCGCCGGCCAGCAGCATGCCCAGATACCAGCGCGCCACCTCCGAACGGAAGATGTTGCTGCGCTTGCCGGTCACCGTGGCGTAGATCAACCCGAAATGGATGCCGGACGTCGCCATCACGAAGATGAGGATCGTCTCGATCAACGGACTGTTGTAATAGGCCACGCTGGCGTTGCGGGTCGAAAAGCCGCTCGTGGCGCTGGCCGACATCCCGTGGCACAAGGCGTCGAACCAATCCATGCCGGCCAGCTTGAGCGACAAGGTGGCGAGCACGGTCAAACCCACGTAGACCACCAGCAGAATCCGCACGATGATCTGCGTACGATAGCGATAGTTATCCTTGGCCAGCGACGAGAGTTCGACGTTGGAAAGAGTCATCTTGCTGCGTCCCATGGAGGGCAGGATCACCAGAGCGAACATCACGACGCCCATGCCGCCGATCCAGGTCGAAGCGATCCGCCAGAACTGCATGCCCCGGGGCAGAGCCTCGATGTCGGTCAGGATGGTGGCTCCGGTGGTCGTGAAGCCCGAAACGCTCTCGAAGAGCGCGTCGACCAACGAGAATTCGCCGCCCCAGATCAAGTAGGGGAACGTACCGACGACGCTGGCCACCAACCACGAACCGACGACGATGCAGAAGCCCTCCTTGTTGGAAAGCTGCTCTTTCTTATCGACGAAAATCAACGGGAAAGCGCCCAGCAGCGCCGTCAGCAAGGTGGAGAGCAGCAACGGATAAAACGACGAATCCATGCCACCCAGCCAGGAGATACCCGCAGACAGAAGCATGAAACAGGCGATGAACAACATCACCATGCCGATATACCTCAAAACCACGTCGACCCGCATGGCGAACTACGCTTTATTCTGTTTGGAGAGGGCGATCAACGCGTCGATCTTCTCCTTCAATTCCGCCATTTCGTCTTTCAGGTCGCCCTTCACCGCGAAAGGCATGCGGAATGCGAGCCAGTCGCCCAGGCTCTTGTTCATCCGCAGCACCGGATCGACGAAGTAGATCGACATGAAATAGTAGAGCATCAACACGATAGCGATCACCACCACGAGCGAGATCAACACGGGCGTCACGGCCCGGTAGGCATTTTTCTTGATCTGCTCGGCCCGGGGCGCCAACGAGTGCTGCATCGAAATCATATACGCCTTGATCGAGCCGGTCAGGCGGGTATAGACCGCCATATATTCGTCGTTGTACCAGCGAATGCCGTCCGAATCGCGGCGGAACGTAGCCGGCCGGTCGAGCGATCGTGCCGCGCCGGAAGCCAGATAACGATCCGTCAGCACCCGCAAATCGGTGGCGGCGAAAGCCAGCGAATCGAGCGACGAGCGCTCGGGCGCCTCGTTCTGGGCCGCCTGCAACCGCTCTTCGAGCCGCTGCAGGCTCGACAGACAAAAACTGTCGCGGCTCCGGTCGCCGAACACCGCCAGCCGGATCATCGAAATATTGTGGTCGTGGGCCGCGTCGAGCATCGCCTCGGCCAGCTCGATATTCCGCTTGTTAGCCTGCATGATGTCGTCCGTGTCGCGGCTCAACCGCCCCAGTTCCACCAGCGAGACCAATCCCGAAAAGACCAACAGGCACACGATGCTCAAAAAACCGATCGTCACCCGTTTGCGCATACCAGTCATACCTTGAATCATATATTCCGATATTTCGAACGGCGAAGAGGAGCCGCCGGCCGGTCGGGCCGCAGCCGCTCTTCGCGGGGATTCATCCTTGCAAATATAGCGATTATTCCCGGATTTCTCCCCATAAATCGTGCGATTCGTCCATGGCGCCGAGCGCGACGCGGCATACGGTGTTGATGCGCCGCCGGTCGTAGGGGGCCTTGACCCGCCGATATTGGCCCGTATAGCCGAACATCATCCCGCCGCGCATGGTGCTTTCGAACAACACGTCGGCCTCCGTGCCGCAGCCCTGCGCGCAAAAATCGCCGTGCAACTGCGCGCAGAGCGTCTCCAGCTCCGCGACCCGCCACGTAGCCACCGAGGGCTGCACCTTGCCGGGCAGGTCGACCGCAGGAGTGCCGGGACGCTCGGAAAAGGGGAAGATGTGCAGGAACGCCGGTTTCAGATCGGCCAGAAAGTCGTAGGTCTCGCGAAATTCGACCTCCGTTTCGCCCGGGAATCCGACGATCACGTCGATGCCGATGAACGCGTCGGGCATCGCCTGCCGCACGGCCCGGACACGCTCGGCGAAACGGGCTGCGGTGTAGCGCCGCCGCATCAGCCCCAGAATCCGATCCGACCCGCTCTGGAGCGGGATGTGGAAATGGTGCTGGAACTTGGGCGAGGCGGCGCAGAAAGCGATGATCTCGTCGGTCAGCAGGTTCGGCTCGATGGAGGAAATGCGGTAGCGCTCGATCCCCTCCACGTCGTTCAGCGCCCGCAGCAGGTCGATGAATTTTTCGCCCGTGGTGCGGCCGAAATCGCCGGTATTGACCCCCGTGATGACGATCTCCCGCTGACCCGCCGCCGCGATCCGCCGCGCCTCGGCCACCAGATCGGCGATCGGCAGGTTGCGGCTCGACCCGCGGGCGTAGTGGATCGTGCAATAGGAGC
>CAMWJM010000133.1 GCA_947174575.1 uncultured Alistipes sp.
GCGCATCGGTGAACGTGAAGCTGTTGTTGCACACGCACACCAAGATGCCTTCGATCGGCTGCCCCTTTTCATCCGTCACATGCCCCTTGACGGAGAACGTCGCGGTCGGAGTGCCGTACATGCACACCTCTTCGCCCTCGTCGTGTTTCGAACAGGCCGTCGCCAGCCCCAGGAGCGACAAGATCGCGTAAATCAATTTGTTGCGCATAGGTATCGGAAAGTTGAAGTCTGTGATTCGTGTTTGCTCGTGCCGCGCGCCATTCCCTCTGTCGGCAAAAGTCGTAGTGGGATTCGCGGGTTTCCCGAATGCAAGATACGCTTTTTTTCGTCGCGATGAAAGAAACGGCTGAAACAAATTCCCGTCGGAAAAACGGACGAAAAGAAAAAAGAGACTCCATTGCCGGAATCTCTCTATTCTCGGGTGGAAGAAGGGGTTCGAACCCTCGACCTTCGGAACCACAATCCGACGCTCTAACCAACTGAGCTACATCCACCGTCTATACGGCAGCGGTGCCGTATCGGGATGCAAATGTAATATACTTTTTCGCTTTCGCCAAATAAAACGGGCGAAAAATCGAGACGCCCGCCCGGCGTGTGACAAAATGACAGTTCGAAGTGTAGCTTTGTCAGTCGAAAGCGGACGAAAAGCCGGCGAAAACTGCCAAAACGGGGTTGGCACACCGATTGAGGGATCATACTGCGTAAACGGAAACGACGAAACATCGCCTGCAACGCAGGGAAGTTCCCGACACATCCCGACCCCGAGAAATTTAAAAGACATTCAGAAATATAAACGTGTAACTTAAAATCGAAGACTATGAACGTTAAACCCTTATCGGATCGCGTGTTGATTCTGCCGAATCCCGCGGAGGAGAAGACGGCCGGTGGCCTCATCATTCCCGACACGGCCAAGGAGAAACCCCTGGCAGGCAAGGTCGTGGCCGCAGGCCCCGGCACCAAGGAGGTGCAGATGGAGGTGAAAGTCGGCGATCAGGTGCTCTACGGCAAGTATGCCGGTCAGGAGATCCAGATCGACGGCGTCGACTACCTCATCATGAAACAGAACGATATTTTGGCAATCATCTAATCCCGTACAGCTATGGCAAAGGAAATCAAATATAACGTCGAGGCGCGCGAACTGCTCAAGGAGGGTGTCGACGCGCTGTCGAACGCCGTGAAAGTGACGCTCGGCCCCAAAGGCCGCAATGTCATCATCGACAAAAAATTCGGTGCTCCGCAGATCACCAAGGACGGCGTGAGCGTGGCCAAGGAGGTCGAGTTGGAAGATCCGTTCGCCAACATGGGCGCCCAGATGGTCAAGGAGGTCGCCTCGAAGACCAACGACGACGCTGGCGACGGCACCACCACGGCCACGGTGCTGGCCCAGTCGATCATCGGCGTGGGTCTGAAGAACGTCACGGCCGGTGCCAACCCCATGGATCTCAAGCGCGGCATCGACAAAGCCGTCGCAACGGTCGTCGAGTCGCTGCGCAAGCAGAGCCAGGAGGTGGGTTCCGACTTCGCCAAGATCGAGCAGGTGGCCACCATCTCGGCCAACAACGACGAGAACATCGGCAAGCTCATCGCCGAGGCCATGTCCAAGGTCAACAAGGAGGGCGTCATCACCGTCGAGGAGGCTAAGGGCACCGAGACCCATGTCGAGGTGGTCGAGGGCATGCAGTTCGACCGCGGCTATATTTCGGCCTACTTCATCACCGATCCCGAGAAGATGGAGGCCCAGCTCGAAAAGCCCTACATCCTCATCACCGACAAGAAGATTTCGACCATGAAAGAGCTGATGGGCGTGCTGGAGCCTGTGGCCCAGAGCGGTCGTTCGCTGCTGGTCATCGCCGAGGATGTCGACGGCGAGGCGCTGTCGGCTTTGGTGGTCAATAGATTGCGCGGCACGTTGAAGATCGCTGCCTGCAAGGCTCCGGGCTTCGGCGATCGCCGCAAGGAGATGTTGGAGGACATCGCCGTGCTGACGGGCGCTACCGTGATTTCGACCGACAAGGGCATGAAGATCGAGGACGCTACGCTCGACATGCTCGGCACGGCCGACAAGGTGACGCTCAACAAGGAGAACACCACGATCGTCGACGGTGCCGGCAAGAAGGAGGCGATCGCCGCCCGTGTGGCGCAGATCCGTGCTTCGATCGACAAGGCTACGTCGGACTACGACAAGGAGAAACTCCACGAACGTCTGGCCAAGTTGGCCGGCGGTGTGGCCGTGCTCTACGTCGGTGCCGCTACCGAGGTCGAGATGAAGGAGAAGAAAGACCGCGTCGACGACGCCCTGGCCGCTACGCGTGCCGCTGTCGAGGAGGGTATCGTGCCGGGCGGCGGTGTGGCTTACATCCGCGCCACGGCGGCGTTGGAGGGCCTGAAGGGCGCCAACGACGACCAGACGACCGGTATCCAGATCGTCAAGCGCGCCATCGAGGAGCCGCTGCGCCAAATCGTCGCCAATGCCGGCGGCGAGGGTTCGGTGGTCGTCAACAAGGTGCGCGAGGGCAAGGATGCTTTCGGCTACAACGCCCGCGACGACAAGTACGAGGACATGCTCAAGGCCGGTATCATCGACCCCACGAAGGTGTCGCGCGTAGCGTTGGAGAACGCCGCTTCGATCGCCGCGATGTTCCTCACCACGGAGTGCGTCCTGGCCGAGAAGAAGTCGGAGCAGCCCGCCATGCCCCCGATGCCCGCAGGCGGCATGGGCGGCATGATGTAACGGCGAGCTGCCGATACACGATCGACCCCCGGTTTGCAGTTTGCAGGCCGGGGGTTAATCATATAGAAAGTTTCCGCTCCTTTTTATCGCTTTTTGCAGCGTAGGGGTGTGTAGTTATTCCGGCATCCACTCGATGATGCCGTCGAGCGGGTGTGTCGCGAGCCAGGTCTCGAACTGCGGCCACGTGCGCACGCCGTCGCGCAGCACGGCCATGTAGTAGGCGATGCCGGGGATTTTGCGCTCGTCGGGCGTTTCGTACTTCAGCCGTAGGATCGCATCGCGCGTTTCGGGGGTGAGGGCCGCGGCAATGCGGTCGGCCATATGTTCGAAATAGCCGTCCCACGGCGATCCCGACTGCATGTGGATCATGTCGATCTGCCAGAGTTCCCCCGCCCGGTCGAGATACTGCGCATGCCATTCGAGGCAGCGATCGGGGGCGTCGAGCAGGTCGGCGAATTCCACACGGCGGATGCGGGGATTTTCGGCGATCCGGGCCATGGCTGCGAAGCTGTCGGCGATCCGCAGCTCGGGCGAATAGATGTGGTAGTCGATGTCGCGATGCTTGACCAGCAGTCCCATGCGCAGCGAGCCTACCGGGCGCGGCTCGGCGCCTGCGGAGCGCCAGATTTCTTCGATCTGCAGTTCGCGGACGATAGCGTGTGCGCGCCGGCTGTTCGCCGCCGCGAATTCAAGCATGGAATCCATACGGGTAGGTTGGTCTAACTTAATAAAATGCGGGCCTGGGCCATGGCGGCGTCGGTCACCGTGTTGCCCGAGAGCATCTTGGCGATCTCGGCGATGCGCTCCTCGTCCGTCAGCCGGGCGATCGAAGTGCGGCCCTCGTGCTTCGAGACCACGAAGTGGGCCGAGCCTTTCGACGCCACTTGCGGCAGGTGGGTGATGTCGATGACCTGCATCGTCGCCGCCAGTTGCTCGATGATTTCGCCCATCGCGTCGGCTATGCGGCCCGAGACGCCGGTGTCGATCTCGTCGAAGATGATCGTGGGCAGCTGCATGCGGTTGGCCAACAATGCCTTGAGTGCCAACATCACGCGCGACAACTCGCCGCCCGAAGCGATCTTCTCGATCGGCTGGGCCTTGCTCCCGCGGTTGGCCGAGAAGAGGAATTCCACCGCATCGGCGCCCGTGCGGCCGAGTTCGGTCGGGGCGATCGTCGCCTCGAACACGGTGTCGGGCATACCCAGGCGCGCCAGCGTGGCGCAGATGCTTTCGGCGAATGTCCGGGCCGCCTTCATGCGGGTCTGGCGGAGTTTTGCGGCCAGTGCTTCGGCTTCGGTGCGGGCTTCGCGAAGCGCCGCTTCGACCTCGGCGATCTCGTCGCTGCCGTGCTCGATCGCCGCTAATTGGGCCGCACTCCGCTCGCGCAGGGCGATCAACTCGGCTTCGTCGGCCACGCGATGCTTCTGCTGCAGGGCGATGAGCGTGTCGAGCCGGGCCGAGAGCTTGGACAGGCGGGCCGGGTCGGCGTCGATGCGCTCGCTATCGGCAATGGCTGAGTTGTCGATGTCTTTGAGTTCTTCGATGACCGATCGTATCCGATCGGCATATTCGGCTGCCGCGGGATAGTGGGTGCCGATGTGTGCGAGCGCGTTTTCTGCGTTTTTGAGTTGCGGGAGGATGCCCGTCTCGTCGGCGTCGAGCGCGTTGCGCAGCCCCGTGAGCGCCTCGCCGATGCGGTCGGCGTTCTCCAGTATGGCAAGCTCCTCTTCGATCTCGGCTTGCTCTCATGCGCGGAGGTCGGCGGCCGTCAGCTCGTCGGTCAGGAAC
>CAMWJM010000134.1 GCA_947174575.1 uncultured Alistipes sp.
AGTTCCAGGACAGCCAAGTCAATACAGAGAAAACCTATATTGAAACAAAAAAAAAAAAAAAACAAAAAGCTGATTGTGAATAACCTTAATTACATTAAACAACAAAATAAAAAAGTTATAACAGAGTTGTCGGGATTTGGCGGCTGTGCGATAAATGTTTTTTACATTCAAATATTCGAAATAGTATTATTTTTGTATATTTGTAATATAACAGCAAAGGCTATGAATGGAAACAAAGAATATAGCGGGCTTGCAATAGCAGACTATTTCATTAGAAATTGCCTGAATGCAAATATACCGATAACCAATATGGCTGTTCTTAAAATGATATACTTTGCCCATGGTCTTGCTTATGCAAAATTGAATCGGAAACTTATAAAAGATCCGTTTTATGCGTGGGAGTGGGGGCCTGTGGAACAACACACATACACCCAATTCAAAAAGTATGGAGCAAATCCCATTCAAGCTGTATCGGGTAAGTGCGATGGCGATTTGACAGATATAACGCAAGACACCGGTTTGAAATCTTTTCTGGATGAATTGCTCCCATTGGCGGAAATGAGTCCGTTCGCATTGAGCCAGAAATCGCATGAACCCGGCGGCCCTTGGGCTGTTACTACGCCCTATAAAGAGATTGACGATAAAATTATTGAAGTATTTTTTACCGCTCGCTATGGCAGAAGATAATTTTACGTCATTGCGAGATTTTTTCTCGGATGTCGAAGCGGCTCAACAAAGGGATAAACAACCGAATTTGACAGAAATGGCTGCTCGTACATTAGCGGCAAATGAAAAGACGGCAAAAGATTTATCATTCAAGGATAAGCGAGCGGACATCAATCTGAAGTGGTTGTACGGGATAGTTATTTTGCTTATATTGATTGGGTGGGAAGTCTTTGTTATCATATTTTCGTTCAAACAGCTCAATCCAAACAGTCTCAAGATCAGACCAATGTCCGATGCTGTTTTGATTGCTCTATGGACTTCTGCGACAGCAAATATTGTAGCGCTTCCTGCAATTATTTTAAACTATCTCTTCCCTAAAAGGAAGTAATAGATTGAGTATTATTGGATTAAACATGGAAAGCGGTTGTGAAATTTGAATTTCATAGCCGCTTTCTTTATTCAAACGTCTTATAGTTTATCCAGACAATTCCTTATGATCGCGGCGCTGTCGCGCACTTCGTCGTCCGTGATCGTCAGGGGCGGCGAGATGCGGAACGCCGTGTCGCAGAAGAGGAACCAGTCGCTCATGATGCCGGCCTCCTTGAACAGTTCCATGATGCGGTACAACAGTGCCGCCTCGCCCAGCTCGACAGCCAGCAAAAGACCTGAACGGCGGATTTCCCGTACGGCGGGGTGATCGCGCAACAACTCCTCGTACAGAGCGCCCTTGTGCTCGACTTCTTCGACGATCCTATTATCCGTCAGATAGTTCAATGCTGCCAGACCCGCCGCGCAGCAGACGGGATGCCCGCCGAACGTCGTTATGTGCCCCAGCGCCGGATTGTCCTGCAGCGTATCCATGATCTCGTGCCGCGCGATGAAAGCCCCCAAAGGCATGCCGCCGCCGAAGGCCTTGGCCAGACACACGATGTCGGGCACGACGCCGTATTTTTGCATGGCGAACATCGTGCCTGTGCGGCCCATGCCGGTTTGTATCTCGTCGAAGATGAGCAGGGCGCCCACTTCGTCGCAGCGGCGTCGCAGGGCTTCGAGATACCCCGGCTGCGGCGGTCTTACGCCCGCTTCGCCCTGCACCGGTTCGGCCAGCACGCAGGCCGTGCGGCGGGTGATGCGCTGCAACTCGGCGAAATCGTTGAACTCGATGGCCTGCACGTCGGGCAGCAGGGGGCGGAACGCGTTTTTCCATTCTTCGCCCTCGGGGGCGCCCATCATGCTCATGGCGCCATGAGTGGAGCCGTGGTAGGCGCGGCGCATGGAGATCAGCTCGGTGCGTCCGGTGAACCGCTTGGCCAATTTCAACGCCCCCTCGACCGCCTCGGCGCCCGAATTGACGAAATAGACGCTCTCCAATCCTGCCGGCAGCAGCGAGGCGATTTTAGTAGCGTACTCCACTTGAGGCGTCTCCACCAGTTCGCCGTAGACCATCACGTGCATGTAGCGCACCGCCTGCTCCTGCACGGCCTGCACCACGGCGGGGTTGGTATGTCCGACGTTGCTCACCGAGACCCCGGCCACCAAATCGTAGTAGCGCTTGCCCTGGGGCGTGTAGAAAAATACTCCCTCGGCCCGCTCGACCTCGACCAGCATGGGCGACGGCGAAGTCTGGGCGACATGGGAAAGAAACTGTTTGCGCAGAATATTCATCGAAAGTGAAAAGTGAAAAGTGAAAGGTGAAAGGTGAAAGGTGAAAGGCGGATCTCGCAGATGTTCGAAACTGCATCGGATTTTCGCACGTTCCTAATAGTCGTATGGGTTTAAAATGCTGGATATTGAGTCGAATCGTCGTTCTGGGTGTCTCCGAACTTTCGTTCCAGAATCTGCGGAGCGTCGGCTACGCTGCGATACATCCAGCGGTAGAGCGTTTCGGTCTGTTCGCGCGGGGTCATGGCCCAGTCGGTGCAGGCTTGCCGCATGCGCTGCGAGAGGAGGTAGATGAGGATCGCCGCCGAAGCCGAGACGTTGAGACTCTCGACCATGCCGCACATGGGGATGCGTAGGAATTCGTCGGCCGCGTCGCGCACCTCGTCGGAGATGCCGGCATGCTCGGTGCCGAAGACCAGTGCGAAAGGCCCGCGCCGGACGTCGAAGGTTTCGGGCGTCGAGTCTTCGCGGTGGGGCGTCGTCGCCACGATGCGGTAGCCCTCGGCCTTGAGTGCGCGGAGGGCGTCGGCGGTCGAGGCGTGGCGGCAGACGTCGACCCAGCGGTCGGTGCCGCGCACTACGGCTGCCGCAGGGCGGAATGCGCAGAGCGTCTCGACCGTGTGCATGCGCTGCAGCCCGAACGCCTCGCAATGGCGGATCAGGGCGGCGGCGTTCTGGGGGTGGTAGGTGTTTTCGGCCAGCAGGGTCATGCGGAGCGTGCGCTGCGCCACGGTGCGGCGGAACAGCTCGACTCGCTCCCCGGTCATGAACGCCTCCAGACACGCGATGCGCTCCTCGTACCAAGAGAGAGGTCTATTTGCGGTATTTGTCATCGTCGTCGAGCATTTTCAGATAACTTTCGTAACGCATGGGCGAGATCCCGCCCTGTGCGACGGCCTGCACCACGGCGCAACCCGGTTCGTGGGTGTGGGTGCAGTTGTAGAAACGGCAGTCGCGGCCGATGCGCATCATCTCGGGGAAGTAGTGCCACAGCTCGCCGTCGTCGATGTCGATCAACCCGAAGCCCTTGATGCCCGGGGTGTCGATCACATGCCCGCCCCCGGAGAGCGGATACATGGTCGAAAAAGTGGTGGTGTGGCGCCCCTTGCCGTGGCTTTCGGAGATTTCGCCCGTGCGGATGTCGAGCGCGGGGTCGATCGTGCGGACGAGCGTCGATTTGCCGACGCCCGAGTTGCCCGAAATCAGCGTGGTGCGGCCCCGAAGGGTTTCTTCCACTTCGGCGACGCCCTCTCCCGTGGCGACCGAGACCGTCAGCACGCGGTAGCCCGCCGTTTCGTAGACGGCGCGGAATGCCGCGAGCGCCTCCGGCTCCTGCAAGTCGGATTTCGAAAGCAGGATCGTGACCGGCACCTTGTAGGCCTCGCACGTGACCAGGAAGCGGTCGACGAACTCCGGGGCCGTTTCGGGGTGGCGCAGCGTGACCATCAACAGCGCCTGGTCGATGTTGGCGGCGATGATGTGGGACTCTTTCGAGAGGTTCGAGGCGCGGCGGATGACGTAGTTGGTGCGGGGTTCCACGGCGACGATGGCGTGGTCGCCGTTGTCGTCGCTCTCGCAGGTCACGCGGTCGCCCACGACCACCGGATTGGTCGAGCGCACGCCTTTGAGCCGCAGCCGCCCCCGGATGCGGCAGCGTAGCGTCCCGCAGTCGGTCGCCACCTCGTACCAGCTGCCCGTGGCGCGGATCACCGTACCCGAAAAGAGGCGTTCCATGAGGGTTATGCGTTTTGAAGTTTGTCGTCCGACAGATGCGTCGCCTGCTCGGTCGCCCGCTCCAGCATGGGGAAGAGCGCTTCCGAAATCCGCAACAGCGGCCGATAGCTGACCGAAGAGTCGATGGTGCGCTGCCCGACGAGCGAATAACTGCTGTTGAGCCGGTCGAACGCGGTGAGCAGCACGCTGACCAGCAGCAGGTATTTCACCGCGCAGGTTGCGACGCCCAGCGCGATGTCGAGCAGCCCGAAGCCGGCGAAGCGGAAGATGCGCCGCAGCAGCCGTCCCGCCACGGCGATCGAGAGCATGACGCCCAGCAGCACCACGACGAATCCGCCCGCCGTACGCACCGACTCGTCGAGTCGCAACCGCTCGCCCACGACGGCGCCGTAGCGCGCTGCGAGCCACAACCCGACGACCAGAGCGACCAAAGAGCCGATCTGCACGATGAAGCCC
>CAMWJM010000135.1 GCA_947174575.1 uncultured Alistipes sp.
CACCTTGGCCCGCAGACATGGCGTGCCCTCCACCTGCATGAGCAGCTGGTAGGCTTCGATAGCACATGTGCCCATCTTCTTGTAGTATTGTTCTAGGTTGATCGAATTCTTCGTGCCTTCTAGGTAGTTGTCGATGTCGTTCACCGAGGTGAGCAGCATGGTGTTGAACTCTTCGCGGGTGAAGCTCTTGCCCAGCTGCAGCGCGTAGGCGAGACCCAGCGCCGCCACGCCCGACGCATGGGGGCAGGCCATCGAAGTGCCCTGCATGAAGCCGTAATCGCTGCCCCCGTAGAGTTCCGAGGGCAGGGTCGACAGCACCTCGCTCGATTCCTGATCGGCCGCGATCTTGTAGTCGCCGCCCGGCGCCGCGACGTTGCAGCCGGGGCCGTAGTTGGTGTAGTAGGCGGGGAGGAAGTCGGGCGAGAACGCGGTCACCGAGATATAATCGCGGTAGGCGCCCGGATAGGCGGCCATGTTCTTCGCATCGTTGCCGGCCGCGAAGATCACGATGCCGCCGTCGACGGCTTCGCAGTTGCGGGTGGCGATGAAGTAGTCGATAGCCTGCTTTTCGACGGCCTGCGACCGTGCATACTGGGAATCCGAGGTGATTAGGCCGGCTTCGTAGCCGAACGAGCATTGGAGGATCGCAGCGCCGTGGTCGGCGGCATACTTGATCGCTTCGGCGGTGGCGGCGGTGGAACCCGAGCTGTTCGAGTCGCCCGAGAAAATCTGGCACGACATGATCCGCACGCCGTCGCCGCTGCCCGTTCCGCCGGCTACGCCGCAGACGCCCGTGGAGTTGTTGTTGACGGCGGCTACCGTGCCTGCGACGTGGGTGCCGTGGCCTGTGTCGTCTTTCTTGGAGTCGGTGGGGTGGTGCTTGTCCCAGGTCACGGGACCGCGGGTCACGAAGTTGTAGCCGTGGATGTCCTGCATCTCGGGATCGGGGTCGGGATTGATCCACATGTTGTCCGCCAGGTCGGGGTGGTTGTATTTCACGCCCTCGTCGACCACGGCGACGATGATGCGCGGGTCGCCCGCGGTGAGTCGCCAGGCATCGACGACATTGATGTCGGCGCCTGCACGGGCGGTCTGCGCGATGCTCTTGTTGCCGGTGTTGTTGTAGTGCCATTGACGTCCGAGCTGGGGGTCGTTGAACGTCCCTTGTGCCGCAGCGGTCGGAGCTGTACTCCGCAAGGGCTGGGCGCGGAAGTCGTCGGCACGCTTCATCGCGGAGTTGAACTGCACGTGCTGCACCTCGGCGACAGAGGCGATCCGCCGTGCCGCAGCGTCGAGGTCGGCGGTTTCGTCGAACTCGACAAGATACCATTTGTGCAGCCCGGCCGCACGCGTGCGCTCCTCGCTCTTGGGGTTGCAGGGGAAGACGCGGCGCAGCGAGCGAACTTGCAGCCCGTCGAAAATCTCGTCGACGGAGTCGATGCCCGACCGGGTCGCGGCCGAGCGGGTGACGGCCGCAGCCGCCGTAGCGCTTTCGAGCTGCTCGACGGCCCGGTCATCGAAGTAGACCAGCAGCGAACCGGCCACGGCATGGGACGCCGTGTTGACGATCTTCTGCTCCCGACCGTCGGCCGTGCCTCCCTCGGAAGTTCCGGGCATCTCCGAAAGCGGATCGGACGAGCAGGCAGCGAACCAAAGCGCTGCGAAGAGGATGCTTTTTTTCGTAAACATGAGTTTATGGTGTTTAGGGAAAGAAGCCGACTCTTGCGAAGCCGGCTCCTTTCGATGTTTGTGAGGCGGAATTATCGCACGCGGAGCGCCTTGTCGGCAATCCGGGTGTCGATGCTGCCGCGCTGCAGAAGCGTACCCGCCTCGAACGAAGCGGTAGCTTCGACAGCGCCCAATGCCGGCATTTCGACCGGATAGAGCGTCTCGGCGAAGTTGCGGGCGTTCTTGTTCGCCTTCATCTCGTCGATCAGGGCGTGCATACGCTCGCGGCCGCGGAGTTCGACGAAGTTGTTCGGCGTCGAAACATTGAGTGCCAACTCGCGGAACGAATGCGTCGCAGCCTTGACCACGGCAGCGGAAGCCGCCTTGCCGGCTACGGCCGGATCCTCGAACATGATGTCGTAGTAGAAAGCCCAATTGCCGATCGCATTAGTCGCTTCCGCATCGGAATAAGCTTGGAATAACATACCGCTGAAGTTGTAGGTCGGGTGGTTCGAAACCAATGCCATGTAACCGTCTGCGACGATACCGCCGACCATAGCATTGTTGCCGGGCGTACCCATGCCGGATGAAACGTCGATATAAGTCGGCATCAGGTAGAGGGTCGACCCGTTATAGGTAAAGGAACCCATCACTTGCTTGCCCAACGTATAGAATACATCCTTGTAGTACTCCCATACCACCGTGTCGTCGGTTTCGGATTTGCCGAAAGACATGCCCTTGACATTGATAGCATCCACGCTGTCTTCGCCGTCGTCGACATCGTCTTCGGTGTTCTCCGAGAACGTGGCCTGACCCCAGAGCTGGCGGTTGGTGTTTTTCGTGTCATAATAGTTTCGGGCCCACAGGTTCCAGCTTTTGAAGAGTTCGGTCTTTCCACCCTCGATTTCGGCCATGTCGGCAGCCGTATAGGTGTATTCGAACGGTTGGAACGTACCTTCGGTCGTGGCAGTAGCGGTTATCAACTTCGAGACATAACCGTTGAATGCCTTGATGATTAGCGTGTACTCCGTGCCGCTGAACAGATTGCCGATGACCCCCGACAAACCTAAGTCGTTGATCTTTTCGAGGTCATCCTTGTCGAATGCATTGCCGTTCTTCTCCATGTAGGTCGCCAGATTGCTCGGAAGCCTGTCGGTTTTGATGAGCGCGTAGCTACCCGAAACGATGTTCTGACCATAGATGTAGATTTCGGCGGAATCCTCCGTCGTGTAGCCCTGCGGAGCATACTTGTTGGTGATGGTGATGCCGCACGAGATCACCACGGCCGTCTCCTCCTCATCGCCGGCCTTGACGTAGCCGAACGAGAGGTGCTCGACGCCGACCAGTTCGTTTTTTGCATTGTAGATGTTGGCCACGATCGAGTAGACGCCCGTAGCCTCGAACGAAACGGTGAGGGTGCCCGTCGCGGTTAACTCCTGGCTGGCCGTTTCGCCGCTCTCGATCTCGCCCGAACGGATATCGGCGAGTGCATCGCTCAACTCGCCCTCGAAGAAAGCGTATTTCACTTTAGCGACATCGGCGCCGAATTTCACGCCGATCTTGATCTCGCCGTCGGCCGGCTCTGCATTCTTCAGCACGAGCGAATAGTCGTAGGCCTTGAAACCCGGGAAAATCAGACGGGTCATGCTGGTGTTGGTGGCATAATAACTGGTCTGCTCCCAAATCGCCGGCAGCGTCAGCAGGATGGCTTCATCGGGGAACGAAAGGATACCGTCTTTGATTTCGCCGTACTTGTCGTCCGAACTCGTGGGATAGTTCTCCTTGCAGTAGGACACGATCCAGAAATCTTCGTCGAATTGAGAGGTGAATTGAAATCCTATGGATTGAGCGGGGAAATAAACGCTCGTCTTGTTCGATACCACACCGGCTACGTCGGCATCCGTTACATCTTTCGTCGCGTCGATGATGATGTTCGTGGGAATGGGAAGAGTATTGGAATACAATTCCCCGAACAGCGTGGTGACGAAAGCTGCGTCGTAGATATCCTTGATGCGGTAGTAGCCGGGCTTGTCGGCACGCTCGTAAATCTCGACGTCTTTTTCGGCATACGGCGTTTCGCCCTCATCGCCCAGTTCGAAAAGTTCGGTGATGAATTCGTCGCGCCATTTACCGGTAGTTTCGCCGTTGGGGCCGGTAACGAGCACCCACTTCACGCGGGTGATCGAGAAGCTGAAGCCGGTGCTGCGCTCCGTGTAGGTCGAGGCGTAGAGCGGATCGTCGACGTTGACTTCGCACGTGTAGGTCGTGCCGACTTCGGTGTCGGGGAACGAGATCACGAACGTGGTCTCCTCCTGACCGTCGGCGAACTCGATCGCGGTGGCTTCGAAGATGTCGTCGCCCTGGGCCGACGTGACGGTGACGGGCACCGTGATCTCGCCCTCGCTCTTGGTACGGCGTACGGTGAACGAAAGTGCGGGTTCGTCGGCCGGGTCGAGTTCCCGATCGGCGATATTGGCCTGCGACGGGAAGTAGACGCCGTAGCAGTCGGGATTCTCCTGCTCGCCTGCGGTGTAGGTCTCGTCGTCGCTGCATCCGGCCAGAAGCACGGTCGCAGCGAGTGCGTATAACAGACTCTTGAGTGTTTTCATAATCGTTTCGTTGTTTGCCGGTTAAAATTAAAGGATCACGCAACCGTCGGTCAGACCCGCACCGTCGCCGTGTTTCGGGAACTCACCCTGGGTGTTATTGTCCTTGACGG
>CAMWJM010000136.1 GCA_947174575.1 uncultured Alistipes sp.
GTGCAAGGCGCTGAAAGCGTGCCAGCGCGAAGACGGATTCTGGAACGCGAGCCTCCACGACGCCTCGAACTACGGCGGCAAGGAGACCAGCGGCACGGCGCTGTTCGTCTATGGCATGGCATGGGGCATCAACAACGGGGTACTCGACCGCAAGGAGTACCTGCCCGTGGTCGTCGGGGCGTGGAACGCCCTGGTTGCCGAGGTGGTGCATCCCGACGGTTTTCTGGGCTACGTGCAGGGCACGGGCAAGGAACCCAAGGACGGGCAGCCCGTGGCCTACGACTCGGTGCCCGATTTCGAGGACTACGGCACGGGGTGCTTCCTGCTGGCGGGAACCGAAGTATACAAATTGCAATAAAATCAGTTTATGCGTCGTGTTATTGCCCTTCTCCCGCTGCTTTTCGTGTCGGTCGGCCTTTTCGCCCAAGCGGCTCATCCCGAGCGGGTCTATCTGTCGGGCCGGGGTACGGACGATGCCGTGATGTGGGATTTCCGTTGCTCGGCGGGGCAGAACAGCGGCGCATGGCGCAAGATCGCCGTGCCCGGCTGCTGGGAGCTGCAGGGCTTCGGCGACTACACCTATGGCCGGTGGTATACGGTCGAGGGGGCGCGTCCGAGCGACGAGCAGGGCGTTTATCGGCGCAGTTTCGATGTTCCGGCCTCCTGGCGGGGACAGCGGGTGCAGCTCTTTTTCGACGGCGTATTGACCGACACAGAGGTTTTGGTCAACGGCCGTTCGGCCGGCGAGGCGCACCGGGGCGGCTTCTACCGCTTCGGCTACGACATCACGCCGCTGCTGCGCTTCGGGCGGCGCAACTTTCTGGAGGTGCGCGTGGCCAAGCACTCGGCCGACAAGAGCGTCAATGCCGCCGAGCGCAAGGCCGACTGGTGGCTCTATGGCGGCATCTACCGGCCGGTGTGGTTGGAGGCGGTGCCCGAAGTGCACCTGCGGCGGTGGCTGCTCGACGCCTCGCACGACGGTCGTCTGCGTGCATCGGTGGAGATCGAAGGCCTTGCGGCCGGCCATTCGCTCCGGCTGTCGTTGCGGACATCGATGGACAATATGCCGGTGCAAACGACAGAGGGCACGACGAGCATAACGCTTTCGCTCGAAAGCGGCGAAACGCTGCTGGAAAGCCGTTGGGCCGACATCCGGCCCTGGACGCCGGAAAGTCCGAATCTCTACGTAGCGCGGCTCGAACTGCTCGACGCAGCGGGCCGCACGATCCAGCAGCGCGACACACGCGTGGGCTTCCGCACGGTGGAGTTCGTGCCGCAGGACGGCATCTATCTCAACGGCCGCAAATTGGTGATGAAGGGGATCAACCGCCACTCTTTTTCGGTCGGGGGCGGCCGGGCGACGAGTGCGGCGCAGAGCCGGGAGGATGCGGAGCTGATCCGCGCGATGAACATGAACGCCGTGCGTTCGCACTATCCGCCCGACGAACATTTTCTGGACATGTGCGATTCGCTGGGGCTGCTCTATATCGACGAGCTGGCGGGCTGGCACGACGCCTACGACACGCCGACCGGGGAGAAACTCCTCGGCGAGATGATCGAGCGCGACGCGAACCACCCCTGCATCGTGCTGTGGAGCAACGGCAACGAGGGGGGCTGGAACCGGAAACTCGACCCGCTTTTCGCGCGGCACGACAAGCTGCAGCGCCGCCATGTCATCCACCCCTGGGCCGATTTCGACGGCATCGACACCCACCACTATCCGGCCTATTTGACGGGCGTGGGCCGTTTTACGAATGGCTATAAGGTCTTCATGCCCACGGAGTTCATGCACGCCATGTACGACCAGGGCGGCGGCGCGGGGCTGCGCGACTTCTGGGATCGGTGGTCGACGTCGCCGTTCTTCGCCGGGGGCTTCTTCTGGGCCTTTTGCGACGAAGCCCCGAGCCGCAGCGACCGCGGGGGTGCGCTCGAATCCGACGGCTCCAACTCCCCCGACGGCGTGGTGGGGCCGCGGCGCGAAAAGGAGGGGAGTTTCTACGCCATACGTGCGCAATGGTCGCCGCTGCGGATCCGGCCTTTCGCGATCACCGAGCGGTTCGACGGCACGTTCCTGGTCGCCAACGAATACACGTTCACCTCGCTCGCGCAATGCCGCATGACCTATGCCGTGCGCACGTGTCCCTCGCCGCTGGAGCGGGCCGACGAGCGGACGATCGCCTCGGGCGAGGTGGCGCTTCCCGATGCGGCGCCGGGCGAAACCCGTGCGGCCCGGATCGCCCTGCCGGCGAATTTCCGCGAGGGCGATGTGCTGGAACTGGAGGCATTCGGCCCCGACGGGCGGAGCCTTTGCACGTGGAGTTTCCCGATCCGGTTCGCCAAGGAGTATTTCGAGCGTCACGCGACCGCAGCGCCGACCGAGGCCCCGACCGAAGCACTACTCGACTCCGGGACGATCCGCCTGCGCAGCCGCGACGTGCAGGTTGCTTTCGATGCTGCGACGGGCATGCTCTGCGAAGTGCGGGCCGGCGGCTGCGAAGTGCCCTTTGCCGGGCCGGTGGCCGTGGGGATGAAGATGCGCTACGAATCCGCCCGCAGCGAGGTGCGCGACACGCCCGAGGGCGCCGTGTTCTGCGCGCGCTATCGGGGCGG
The DNA here is from genome assembly GCA_947174575.1 of uncultured Alistipes sp. Lineage (GTDB taxonomy): Bacteria > Bacteroidota > Bacteroidia > Bacteroidales > Rikenellaceae > Alistipes. The sequence continues at coordinate 2,611 of CAMWJM010000136.1, forward strand.
CGTCGACTCGATCGTGTGGCGGTTGAGGCCCGACGGTTTGCTGGAGATGAAGGCGCTGCTGCTCAACCGAGTGTCGGGCGGCGGCGGGTTCGACGATGCGTTCACCGACACCGAAGTCTACAACTTGGGGTTGAGCTTCTTCTATCCCGAGGCGCACTGCACCGGGATGCGGTGGCTGGGCCGCGGCCCCTATCGGGTGTGGAAAAATCGGATCGAGGGTACCCGTCACGGCATCTGGCACAAGGCCTACAACGACACCGTGACGGGCGAAAGCTACGACGCTCTGGTCTATCCCGAGTTCAAGGGCTATCATGCGGGTCTCTATTGGGCGACCCTCGAAAGCGACACGACGCCTTGGAGCGTCCATGCGTTGAGCGACGGTCTCTATCTGCGGCTTTTCACACCGCGCGAACCCGAGGGTGCTGCGAGCGCCACGATGCCGGCATTCCCCGAGGGCGACATATCGCTCCTGCTCGACATCCCGGCCATCCGGTCGTTCAAGCCCATCGAACAGCAAGGCCCCGCCAGCCAGCCGGGCAACATCCGCATCAAGAAAGGCGACGAAGGCCTCCGCATCGACGCGGCGTTCGACTTCAGGCAGCGAAAATAAATGTTCTTGCGCGAAAAGTTTCCCGCCTCTTTCCTTTTCACAAAAAACATCACCTTGAAAAAGGTGATGTTTTCGTTCGCCGATGTTTGTCGCGGAGAGAGGGATTCGAAGTGCGGAGCACTCGCGGGGCGACCATTGAAATAAAATAGCTTTTCGCCCCGCAACCCCATAGTTTGTAAGCAATGCCTTTCTCGAAAAGGAAGACGGCGGAATTGCCCTCGCGTCGCGAGGGCGATCCCCGTGCTGCCGCAGGCGTCCAGCAAACCGAATGAGGAATACGGCTGCGATGCAGTCTTTTTATTTTCGAGGCGGCAGTCACGAATAATTTCGCACCGCCGCCCCGAAAACAAAAAAGTTGCAAACATATGTTTACAACTCGTATTCCTCATTCATTTTGCGGAGAGAGAGGGATTCGAACCCCCGGTACAGTTGCCCGTACACCGCATTTCGAGTGCGGCCCGATCGACCACTCCGGCATCTCTCCGATTCCCCGGCCCGGAAACCGGGACTTCGGGAGTGCAAATATAGACATAATTTTCGGATTCGCGCATTTTCCGGCTGAAAAAATCGCGGAATCGCAAAAAAACGCCTTTCCCGGGGTGTCGATCGCTCGGGATTATCGAATAATTCCTAACTTTGTCGATGACCGCCGCCGCCGTTTCGGGGGTGGCAGGGCGTTTGTTTGCATCGTTTTTGCCCGGGATGACGACGATTCGGTTCGTGCGTCCGATCGGGACATACTAAAACGGGCGGAAATCCCGTTGAACGGATAGAGGAGATGATCTAATATATGTACGTGATGAAAAAGTGGGGAACTATCATCGGTGCGGCATGCCTCGCGATCGGGGCGGCCGGATGTTCGTCGACTTATTGGGCTTCGGCAGGGTATGCCGCCGACGATCTGTATGCCGTGCACGACAAGGAGGAGATCGCCCGCCGCAAGGAGGCCGAGGCTGCGGCCCGGAAAGCCGAGGCCGAAGCCCGCAGGGCCGAGTGGGAGGCCCGCATCGCCGAGGCGGAAGCCGCTGCGGCCCAGAACCGCTACTACAGCTATCGGAGCGCCGAGACCGATCCCTACGAGGAGGTGCTGGCCGACAGCTACGAGAGCGCCTATGCCCGGCGGTTGAGGGGCTTCGAGTCGCCGACCTATCG
>CAMWJM010000137.1 GCA_947174575.1 uncultured Alistipes sp.
AAAATGACGATTCAGGGCGAAAAGTTGAATCGCTACGGTTTTATCGTTGACGTGCGGGCTAACAAGCTGCAAATTCGCAATGCCGTAGAGCAGATGTACAACGTCGTCGTGACCGACGTGAACACCGTCAATTACATGGGTAAGCAGAAGAGCCGCTACACCAAGGCCGGTCTTCTGGAGGGTCGCGCCAACAACTTCAAGAAGGCGATCGTCACCCTGAAGGACGGAGACAAGATCGATTTTTACAGTAATATCTAACGAAGATGGCAGTAAGAAAATTTAAGCCTGTTACCGCAGGTACGAGACATAAGATTATCGGCACGTTCGACGAGATCACCAAGTCGAAGCCGGAGAAGTCGCTGCTCAGCCCCAAGAAAAGCACGGGCGGTCGCAACAACGTAGGTAAGATGACGGTGCGCTACATCGGCGGCGGTCACAAGCAGATGTATCGTAACGTCGACTTCAAACGAGCCAAGGACGGCATCGCCGCCACTGTGAAATCGATCGAGTACGACCCCAATCGTACGGCGCGCATCGCGCTGCTGGTTTACGCCGATGGCGAGAAGAGCTACATCATCGCTCCCAACGGCCTCCAGGTGGGTCAGACCGTCATGAGCGGCGCAGGCGTCGCTCCCGAGGTGGGCAACACGCTCTTTTTGAGCGAAATCCCCTTGGGTACGGTCGTCCATAATATCGAACTCTACCCGGGTCAGGGTGCCGCCATGGCGCGCTCCGCTGGCTCGTATGCTCAACTGTTGGCACGCGAAGGCAAATTCGCCATCATCAAGCTGCCTTCGGGCGAAACTCGTATGGTACTCGTAACTTGCCGCGCTACGGTGGGTGTGGTTTCGAACGTCGACCACAACCTCGAAAGCTCCGGTAAGGCTGGTCGCGAACGCTGGCTCGGCCGTCGTCCCCACAACCGCGGTGTCGTGATGAACCCCGTGGATCACCCGATGGGCGGTGGCGAAGGTCGCGCCTCGGGCGGTCATCCCCGTTCGCGCAAGGGTCTGTTGGCTAAGGGTTACAAGACTCGCAACCCGAAGAAGACGACCTCGAAATTTATTATTTCCAAGAAGAAAAAATAATTAAATAAGAGTACATAATGAGTCGTTCATTGAAGAAGGGACCGTTCATCGATCCCAAGCTCGAAGCGAAAATCGTCGCACTGGCCGAGGGCAACAAGAAGGCCGTCGTGAAGACGTGGTCGCGTGCAAGCATGATTTCGCCCGATTTCGTGGGCCAGACCGTCGCTGTGCACAACGGTAACAAGTTCATCCCGGTATACGTAACCGAGAATATGGTAGGTCACAAACTCGGAGAGTTCGCCCCCACGCGCAACTTCCGCGGTCACGCCGGTAACAAGAAAAAATAGTAGAAAATGGGTGCAAGAAAAGCAATGACAGCCAAGAAACTGCAGGCTGAGAAGAAACAGAAGGCGATCGCCATCTTGCGCGACTGCCCGACCTCTCCCCGTAAGATGCGCCTGGTGGCCGACATCATCCGCGGCGTGGAGATCAACAAGGCATTGGGCATCCTTCGCTATTCGAAGAAGGAGGCGTCGATCCGCATGGAGAAACTCCTGAAGTCGGCAATCGCCAACTGGGAAGCCAAGAACGAGGGCGAGCGTCTGGAAGACGTGACGCTCTGCGTGAAGGAAGTGTTCGTCGACGGCGGCCGCATGCTGAAGCGTATTCAGGCTGCGCCCCAGGGTCGTGCACACCGCATTCGCAAGCGTTCGAACCATGTGACGATCGTAGTGGACAAAATGGTAACCGTAGAAAACAAGTAATCAGATGGGACAGAAAGTTAATCCGATAGCAAATCGTCTGGGCATCATCCGCGGTTGGGATTCCAACTGGTTCGGCGGCAAGGACTTTTCCGACAAGCTGGTCGAGGACGCCAAGATCCGCAAGTATCTGAATGTCCGTCTGGCCAAGGCGAGCATCTCGAAGATCATCATCGAGCGCACGCTGAAACTCGTCACGGTGACCATCTCCACGGCGCGTCCGGGCATCATCATCGGCAAGGGCGGCCAGGAGGTCGACAAACTCAAGGAGGAGCTGAAGAAGCTCACCGGCAAGGAGATTCAGATCAACATCTACGAGGTGAAGCGTCCCGAGGTCGACGCCGTGATCGTGGGTCAGAACATCGCCCGTCAGCTGGAGGGCCGCGTGTCGTTCCGCCGCGCCGTGAAGACCGCCGTGGCTTCGACCATGCGCATGGGTGCCGAGGGTATCAAAATCCAGGTGGCCGGCCGTGTGGGCGGCGCCGAAATGGCCCGCACCGAGACCATCAAGGAGGGTCGTATTCCGCTGCATACGTTCCGTGCCGACATCGACTACTGCCTGACCGAGGCGCTCACCAAGGTGGGTATCCTGGGTGTCAAGGTGTGGATCTGCCAGGGTACGGTCTACGGCAAGCGCGACATCTTCGAGATCGCAGGCGCTTCGGCCCAGGCCGCATCGGGCGATCGCGGCGAGCGTAGAGGCGGCGGTCGCGGCGGCGATCGTAGAGGCGGCGAGCGTCGCGGAGGTCGTCGTGGCGGCGAGCGTCGCAACAACAATCAGTAGTAAGTAGGACCTTTTAAAGCAAAACGAACATGTTACAGCCGAAAAAGACCAAGTTTAGAAGAATGCAGAAAGGCCGTATGAAGGGTTTGGCTCAAAGAGGCAACCAGCTTGCATACGGATCGTTCGCGATCAAGGCACTTGAATCGACCTGGATCACCGGTCGTCAGATAGAGGCAGCCCGTCAGGCTATCACCCGTTACATGAAGCGCGAGGGTCAGCTCTGGATCCGCATCTTCCCCGACAAACCCATCACGAAGAAGCCCGCCGAGGTACGTATGGGTAAGGGTAAGGGTAATCCCGAAGGGTTCGTGGCGCCCGTTACGCCGGGCCGCATCCTCTTCGAGGCCGAGGGCGTGCCCCTGGCCATCGCGCAGGAGGCGCTGCGTCTGGGTGCGCAGAAGCTGCCCATCACGACCAAATTCATTGTAAGACGTGACTACGTCGAAACCACAATTTAAGGGAACATCAAGATGAAAAGTGCAGAAATCAAGGATATTTCGATCAAAGACCTGCAAGAGCGCATCGAGACCGAAAAGGCGCAGCTCGCCAAGCTGAAGGTGCAGCACGCGGTGTCCCCCGTCGAGAACCCGTCGATCATCAAGAAAAACCGCAGAGACATAGCTCGCATGCTGACGATCCTGCGTCAAAAAAACGCTAAATAAGGAATGACCATGGAAAGAAATCTTAGAAAAGAGCGTATCGGGGTGGTTGTCAGCAACAAGATGGAGAAGACCATTGTGGTTGCGGTAGCACGCAAGGTGAAGCATCCGATCTACGGCAAGTTCGTCAACAAGACGACGAAGTTCGTCGCCGAGTCGCTCGACGAGACCTGCAAGGAGGGCGATACCGTGCGTATCATGGAGACCCGCCCGCTGAGCAAGACGAAGCGTTGGAGATTAGTACAAATCATTGAAAGAGCCAAGTAATTATGATACAGCAGGAAAGTAGACTCGTAGTAGCTGACAACAGCGGTGCGAAAGAGGTGCTTTGCATCCGCGTGCTCGGCGGCACGAAGCGTCGCTATGCGTCGATCGGCGACAAGATCGTGGTCGCCGTCAAGAGCGCTTCTCCCTCGGGCGATGTCAAGAAAGGCGCCGTTTCGAAAGCGGTCGTCGTGCGCACGACCAAGGAGATCCGCCGCGCCAACGGTTCGTACATTCGTTTCGACGACAACGCCGTGGTGCTGCTCAACAACCAGGGTGAAATGCGCGGAACCCGTATCTTCGGCCCCGTAGCCCGCGAGCTGCGCGACCAGTATATGAAGATCATCTCCCTCGCACCCGAAGTATTGTAATCATAAAAACGATTTCGGATATGTCAGTCAAATTACATATTAAGAAAGGGGATACGGTTTACGTGAACGCCGGCGACAACAAGGGCCAGCAGGGCAAAGTCCTGAAGGTCGACGTCGAGAAGCAGCGTGCCATCGTCGAGGGCGTGAACCTTTGCAAGAAGGCCACCAAACCCAACGCGAAGAACCCCCAGGGAGGTATCGTCGAGCAGGAGGCTCCGATCCATATCTCCAACTTGCAGGTCATCGACCCCAAGAGCGGCAAACCCACCCGCGTGGGCCGCAAGCTCGATGCCAATGGTAAATTAGTTCGTTACGCTAAAAAATCAGGGGAGGAGATCAAATAATGGCATACGTACCTACACTCAAGACACAGTATAAGGAGCAGATCATGCCTGCCCTTATGAAGGAGTTCGGTTACTCCAGCATCATGCAGTGCCCGAAGCTCACCAAGATCGTCATCAACCAGGGCATGGGTCAGGCCGTCGCCGACAAGAA
>CAMWJM010000138.1 GCA_947174575.1 uncultured Alistipes sp.
GCCGCCCAGGTCGCGGCCGAGCCGCATCGCCGGGTTGACGGCTATGCGCAGCGTGTCGGCCAGCCCTTCGCGCAGGAACAGATCGAGCACATGCGCCCCGCCCTCGACGAAGAGCCGCTCGATGCCCCGTTTTTCCAGCTCGGTGACGATGCGGCCGGCCGATATGGGCGCATCGGCGACGATGACGGTGGCCGCGCCGTCGAGTTCGGGAAGCGGCCGGGGCGCAAAGACATAACGGTCGGCATCGCCCGTGGTGAAGAACCGCAAGGCGGGATCGAGGCGGCCCGAGCGGGTCAGTGTGACTTTGGTCAAGTCGGGGCGCAAACCGCGGGCCTGACGCTCCCGGCGGGCGGCCTCGTCGCGCAGCGACAGCGACGGATCGTCGCGCCGCAAGGTTTCGGCACCGACCAGGATCGCGTCGTGCCGGGCGCGGAGCCGCAGCACCTCGGCCCAATCTTCGGGCGTGGAGATCATCGCCCGCGCGGGGGGGCGGTCGTCGAGATAGCCGTCGGCCGTGACGGCGACGGAGAGGGTTACGGACATGTGCGGAGGGTGATCGATGTGATTTCGGGCCAGGCGCCGAGCCGCATCGGATAACCGACGCAGCCGATGCCGTCGTTGATGTAGAGGGTGCGGCCCTGCTGCGTATAGGGGCCGCTCCAGCGCTCGTAGAGCCACGAAGCCGGGGAAAAAGAGCGTCCGAAAAGCCCGATTTTCAGCTGCATGCCGTGGACATGCCCCGCCAGCGTGAGGTCGCCGCGGCCGCTGTCGACGATCTGCCGCCACAGCTGCGGCAGATGCACGGTCGTGATGTTGAACAGCGAATCGGGCACGCCGGCATAGGTGCGGCCCACCGACTCGGAGTGCAGATCGGCAGCGTGGCGCTGCCAATGCAGGGCGGGATCGAACGAAATGCCCGACAGCGAAATGCTGTCGCTGCCGCAGCGGAGGTAGACGGTGGTGTCCTGCAGCACCCGCCACCCTATTTCGGTCTGGTGCTCGATGACCTGCGCCAAGCTCGCGGCGGCGGATTGGCGGGCCGTATCCTTGATGTAGTTGCCGGCGTCGTGGTTGCCCGTGACGGAGTAGACGGGAGCGGAGATGCGCTGCAATTCGCGCAGGATGTCGGGCGTCAACTCGCCGGAGCGGATGTTGACCAGATCGCCCGTAAAAATGATTAAATCGGGGTGCAGCTCGTCGATGCGGTCGACCAGCCGGCGCAGCTCCTGCACCGGGCGTACCAGCGTGCCGACGTGGAGGTCGGAAATCTGGACGACATGCAGCCCGTCGAACGCAGCGGGTAACCGGGGCGAGCAGACCTCGATGCGGTCGACGTGCAAGGTCGTACGCCCTGCCGTGGCGCCCCAAATCATGGCGACAGCGATGCCGAGGCTCGCGGCGAGGCCGATCCACGAAAGACGCAACGCGTTGAATACGAATAATATCATGCGCGACGCGACGGCGACGATCCAAATCCAGAACAGCCACATCGACCACAGCATATAGGTGGTGGTGTTATCGCGCAGCAGCCAACCGCCCAAAGCGACGATCAGTGGCAAAGCGTCGGTCGTGGCGGCCCACACGACGAAAATGCGTCGCCGCAGCGGCGATGCGCCCTCGCGCCGCAGTCGCCGGAAATGGTGGCTGTCGGCCGCGACGGAGCAAAGGGTCAGGACGATGACGATCCAAAAAAGCATATATACCTATAATAATATATAGTGCCGGATGCAAACCGGATGCCGGGCGACCGCCCTACGGCGGATGTTCGTGTCGTGCGGGCGCATCGGCCGTTGCAAAGATAGCGCAAGCCGAGTGCAAAAGCAAACGGGGTTTGCATTTTGCCGAGGCGCAGGCTATCTAAACCGCAGCCGGAGCTGCGGTAAAGTACAAAAGGCCGAGTGCAATGCCGAATTTATTCGAGCATTGCCGAGGCAAATACCGACAGGATTAGTCGAGTGCAAAAGCAAACGGGGTTTGGAAACGATTTGGTTTTGCGGCCTTGGCGGCGACTGCGGATTTCGAATCTGCAAGCTGCGAATAGGATGCGTAGGACGGGGATTTGGCATACAACTTGCTAATTTGCGGGGTGAATATTAACCCGTTGTATTCCAAAAACAAAATACGAGAAAGTTTATTTAAAAAACCAAATTTTATTCGGCTTATGAAAACATTTCGACTTTTGACTGCGGCTCTGCTGCTTGCGACTTCCGCATCGGCCCAGCGCTACTCGAACCAGGTTCAGGAGGGCGAGTATTCGCCGACGGTGTACCTGATTTCCGTGCACGAAACCGATCCTTGCGGTTGCGGATCGCGCGACGCCGCGGCGCTCAACCGTGCGACGGTGGCCAATGCTACGCAGGACTACATCGACACCTACCGTCCCGGATTCCAGCAGGTGGAAAAACCGCAGTTCGTCTTCGCTACGAAGAACAACCGTTTCTCGTTCGCCGTGGGCGGATCGGTGACGCTGCGTGCCGGCTATGACTTCAACGGCATTTCGGACAACCTCGATTTCGTGCCCTACGACATTCCCGTGCCGGGCAACTACAACACGCGTCAGAAGCTGATGATGGATGCTACGACCTCGCGCGTGTTCCTCAAAGCGGTCACCAACACGGGCATAGGCCGTGTGCTGGTGTTCTTCGACGCCGATTTCCGGGGCGGTCGCGAGGGAAGCTACACGCCGCGCGTGCGTTCGGCCTATGTGTCGGCCAAGGGCTTCACGCTGGGTCGCGATGTGACGACGTTCTGCGACCTGCAGGCCGCGCCCACGACCATCGACTACCAAGGCCCCAACGCCTACAACTTCAATTTCGCGACGATGATCCGCTATGAGGTGACGTTCGCCCGCGAGCGGCTGACGTTCGGCGTAGCGGCCGAAATGCCCCATGTGAGCGCCACCTACAACGATAATTTCGCCTCGCTGCGTCAGCGCGTGCCCGATTTCCCGGCCTATCTGCAGCTGGCGTGGGGCAACAACCGCGAGAGCCACATCCGTGCGACGGGCGTCGTGCGCAACATGTATCTGCACAACGCACGCACGGGCAACAACACCTCGCTGCTGGGCTGGGGCGTGCAGTTGAGCGGCCGCATCAAGGTGGCTCGTCCGGTGGTGCTGTTCATGAACGGCGTATACGGCAAGGGCATCACGCCTTACATTCAGGACTTGACCGGTTCGGGGCTGGATTTCACGCCCGATCCGCAGAACCCCGAGCGGATTCAGACCACGCCCATGTGGGGCTGGCAGGCTGCAGCGCAGATCAATCTCACGAGCAAGGTGTTCCTGTCGGGCGGCTACTCGATGGTGCGTGTCGAGCATAAGCACGGCTTTTATGCCGACAACGAATATCGCCAGGGCCAGTATATTTTCGGCAACGTATTCTACAAGGTATCTTCGCGCTGCCGCCTGGCCGCCGAGTATCTCTATGGTCGTCGCTACGACATGAACAGCGCCCGCAACAACGCCAATCGTGTCAATGTGATGGTGCAGTACAACTTCTAAATCAGTGGGTTGTGCCCATTCTGCCGGCGAGCGATTTCGTAGAGAGTCGCCCGCCGGTTTTTTTATTTCGTTTTAGATACTGCGCTTCGGCAAATGATCGAATGGATAAGTTTGGTTTTATTTTCGACTTATTCATATCTTTGGCTGTACCGAAGATATTTCGTTCGGCAAAATGCAAGCGAGCAAATTTGTTGTTGCATTTTTATGGTACACTCGACACTTTCCACTTTTCACCTTTCACCTTATTTTCGTATCTTTGATAATAAAATAATGCGGTATGGAATTTCTGACGCAATATAATCTGACCGGTTTGGTGATCGGCGTGGCTACATTCTTGATTATCGGCATGTTCCACCCCATGGTTATCAAGGGCGAATATCACTTCGGCGTGCGCTGCTGGTGGGTGTTTCTGGCGATGGGCATCGCGGCCGTCGCGGCGTCGATCGCGGTGCGGCACATCCTGTGGTCGACGCTGCTGGCCGTGTGGGGCGCCTCGTCGTTCTGGTCGATCGGCGAGCTGTTCGAGCAACGCCGACGGGTAGCCAAAGGGTGGTTTCCGAAAAAAGAAAAACACTGAAAAACAGCGGTTTATTTTACGGACTTCGCCCTGCTTTCCACGGCCGATCGGCTCGTGCAGCCCTACCTTTAAATTTCTGTATATTGTCGTTAAAAGTCCTATGAATGTGCCATAAGGGCTTATGCGAGGTGTCGAAGATTTTCGACGGTCGATTGTCGCGGTATTTGCAGCGGAATGCGAATATGCGACAAATTTTCGACAATCATGGAAAAAAGCATTCGAGGCACCCGCACCGAACAAAATCTGTTGAAGGCGTTCGCCGGGGAGAGTCAGGC
>CAMWJM010000139.1 GCA_947174575.1 uncultured Alistipes sp.
GATATGAACAATTGTGAATTTTGAATCGAACAACCCTTTCACTTTAGTATTAAAATGATTTTTCCGAAACTTCGTGTGCTGCGCAGCCACGGCAAACAATACATTCCCGATCTCGACGCGGTGGAGCTGACCTCCGAATTCCGGGGGCGCCCCGTGCTCACCGAGACTTCCGACCGCACCGAGCTGGAGCAGGCCGCGGCGATCTGCCCCACGGGGGCATTGAGCGCCGAGCCGTTCGCGCTCGACCTGGGGCGCTGCATCTTCTGCGGCGAGTGCGCCCGACGCGCTCCGCACAACATCCGCTTCACGAACGACTACCGCCTCGGCTCGCCCATGCGCGAGGGGCTGGTGATGCGCCCGGGGCAGAAACGCGTGGAGTTCGACCCGGCGGCCGTGCGCCCCGAGGTGCGCCGCTGCTTCAAACGGGCGCTCCAGCTGCGCGAAGTGTCGGCCGGCGGCGACGGCTCGGTGGAGATGGAGCTGGGCGCCACGGGCAACGTCAACTTCGACTTCGGGCGCTTCGGCGTGGGCTTCACCGCCTCACCGCGCCATGCCGACGGAGTGGTCGTTTCAGGCCCGATTACGGCCAACATGGCCGAAGCGCTCGAAATTTGCTACGACGCCGTAGCCGAACCCAAGATCGTGGTGGCCTGCGGCACGGAGGCCTGCTCGGGCGGTCTGCTGGCCGGAAGCCGGGCGTTGGATCGGTCGTTTTTCGAACGGCATGCGGTCGACCTGTGGCTGCCGGGCGCCCCGACCCACCCGATGATCTTCATCGACGGCATCCGCACGCTGCTGGGACACAAAAAACGCGAATAATTCGATCGTCGCGCCGCCACATCGGCAGGCGATCGCCCAATTCCACCCTTAACTCATGTTGTTCACCATTTTCGCCTCGTTTCTCAAGATCGGCGCCTTCACCTTCGGCGGCGGCTACGCCATGATTCCGCTCATCGAACGCGAAGTGATCGACCGCCGGGGCTGGGTCGAGCGCCGCGAGTTTTTAGACCTGCTGACCCTGGCGCAGTCGGTGCCGGGGCCGATCTCGCTCAACACGGCGGTCTTCGTGGGCTACCGGATGCGCGGACTGCGGGGCGCCGCGGCGGCGCTGGCAGGCACGGTGCTGCCCTCGTTCGCGATCATCCTCGCGATCGCGCTGTTCTTCGCGAACATCCGCGAAAACCCCGTCGTCGACGCAGCCTTTCGGGGGATGCGCCCGGCAGTCGTGGCCCTCATCATCGGCCCCGTACTCTCGCTATCCCGCGGCATGCACCCGGCGCTCTACGTCGTCATCGCGGCCGCCGCACTGGCCATTTGGGGCTGGGGCTGGTCGCCGATCTACATATTGGCGACAGCGGCGGCGGCAGGAATAGCGTGGGAAATGATAATCGCGGGAAAATCGAAACGATAATTATGAATTCTGAATGGTGAATCGCAATGATTCTGTGGCAACTTTTCGTCAGCTATCTTAAGATCGGATTCTTCGGATTCGGGGGCGGATATGCCATGCTCTCGCTCATCCAGAACGAGGTGGTCGTGCAGCACGGCTGGATGACCAACGCCCAGTTCGCCGACATCGTGGCCGTGTCGCAGATCACGCCCGGGCCGATCGCCATCAACTCGGCCACCTACGTGGGATATACGGTAGGGCTGCAAATGGGCAATCCGCTCTACGGCATATTGGGTTCGATGATCGCCACGCTGGCGGTGTGTCTGCCGTCGCTGACGCTCATGATGCTGGTCGCGCGCTTCTTCCTGCGGCTCAAGGGCAACCGCTGGGTCGAGGCTGCCATGCACGGCATGCGGCCCGCAGTCATCGGCATGATCGCCGCAGCAGCGCTGCTGCTGATCTTCCCCCATGACGGCACCCCCGACGACCGCAACTTCATCGACGGCTGGAGCTGGGCGCTCTTCGCGGCGGTCTTCGTCGGCTCGTGGCGCAAGGTCAATCCCATTCTGCTCATCGGCCTCTCGGCCGCGGCCGGCATAGCGATCTACTACGCATTTTGAACCGCCGCGCGCTCCTCCGCAGCCCCGACAGCAAAACGGATAAGCGGCGGATAATAATTACCTTGTGAATCTATAGTATGTGCCCAGCGGCAGCTGCTTGCCGGCACGATCGGTGAAGCAGAGTTCGCCCCATTGCTCTTCGCTCGGGATGCCGAACGCCTGGTGCACGGCCGTGCGGGCCAGGGTCGACGAGAGTCCCATCGAATAGAGGTTCAGCACCAGAAAGGCGCCTGCCGGTTCCAGCAGCTGCGCGCAGCACTCCAGCATCTCGCAGAGGTTGTCCTCCAAAATCCATTTTTCGCCGTTGGCGCCGCGCCCATAAGCCGGCGGATCGAGGATGATGCCGCGGTAGCGGTTGCCGCGCCGCACCTCGCGCTGCACGAATTTCAGGGCATCCTCCACGATCCAGCGCACACCCTCCAGTCCGCTCTGCTCCATGTTCTCGCGCGCCCACGTCACGACCTGCTTCACCGAATCGACATGCGTGACGTCGGCTCCCGCAGCCCGGGCCGCCAGCGTCGCACCGCCCGTATAGGCAAAGAGATTCAACACTCGGGGCGTGCAGCCCGCCCCCTGCATCCGGCGGCAGTTGTCGTAGATGAAGTCCCAGTTGGCAGCCTGCTCGGGGAAGATGCCCACATGCTTGAACGACGTAAGCCCCAGCCTCATGCGCAGCTGCCGGCCCCGCAGGTCGTAGCCGATCGTCCAGCGGTCGGGCACCCCGGGCCGCAACCGCCACTCGCCCCGCTCGTCGCTGCGCGCATCGCGCAGGAAAGCCGCATCGGCCCGCCGCCACTCCTCCTCCGACAGCGAAGGGCGCCAAATGGCCTGCGGCTCGGGCCGCCGCGTAAGGTAGCGGCCGAAGCGTTCGAGCTTCTCGAAATCACCCGTGTCGACGAGTTCATAGTCGCCGAAAAGGGGCGTAAGTTGTTCTTGCATAGGTAGAACTCTCGATTATTTTTTGTTTTCGTCTATCAATTTCATTTCGCAGCGCGCGCAGTCGAATTCCAGCCGGTAGCGCAGCGTGCCGCGCCGGAGGTAGAGGTCGCCGCGCAGACGGGGTTTTTCGTGCAGGCATTCGCCGATTTCGCGACGGATGCAATAGGCCGAACGCATCACGCAGGCACCCTCGAACGACGAGGCCAACTCCAACGGAGGTTCGATATGCTCGACCCCATGGTCGCGATAGAACGTCTCGGCCAAGCGGTTGGTGACGTTCTCGTCGGCCGCCACCGTCGCCGAGGGATAGCGCGCCGCCGGGTTCTCGGGCAGGATACGGTGCGGCAAAGGACGCGCAAGACGCGCCTGCAAGAGTTTGTCGAGGACTTCGCGCCGCAGCTCGGCCATGAGCGACGCCGGCACGAACCACTCGCCGCCGCTCACCGTCGTCTCCTCCACGCGGAAGATCGTATCCCCGCTTTTGGCCGCCTGCGAGCGGATCGACGCGGCATTGGCTTCGGCATTCTTCGCCGCATCCAGCGCACCCGCCCGTTCGACCGTCGCCTCCACGCCCTCGCAGTCGGTGTAGGTCAGCCGCACCCCCTCGGACGTCGCCTCGACCCGCGCCGTAGCCGCAATCGTCCGGCGCATACGGCTCGATGCCAACAGTTTGTTGAACCGGTGGTCGTAGTTGCGGAATATCTCGGTACCCGGCGCGATGCCCTCCAGCGAGTTGGGCACGATGCGCCCGCCCTCGACCGCGTTGACGCTGGTACCCTTAAGCTCGCCCCCGCGCACGAAGCAGAAGCCGTCGCCGGGCGCCAGATCGGCGGCCCGATCCAACCCGAACGCTCCGCCTTCGACCCTCGCGACGCGGCCGATGCGCTCGCCGACGGCTTTCGGCGTGTCGAACGAGGCGACGCCGGCACGCTTGCCGTCGAAGAAATAGAGCGATTCGCCGCGCGTGAAACTCTTCGACGGGTCGGGCACGAAATCGGGCCGACTCTCGCCCACCGACGCGCGTCGCAGTCCCGGACGCAGGGCCAGCGCCTCGTCCACGGCCTGCCGGTAGGCAGCTACGACATTGCGGATGTAGTTGATGTCCTTGAGCCTCCCCTCGATCTTGAGCGACGAGACGCCGGCATCGAGCAGCTCACCGATGCGCGCCGACAGATTCAGGTCGCGTACCGAAAGCAGGTGCTTCGATTTCAGGTAGACATGCCCCTTGCCGTCGGTCAAGTCCCACGGCAGGCGGCACGGCTGGCTGCAGGCGCCCCGATTGCCGCTGCGCTCCGACATCGAGCGCGACAGGAAGCAACGCCCGCTGTAGCCCACGCAGATCGCCCCGTGGACGAAGCACTCGACCTCGGCGTCGGT
>CAMWJM010000140.1 GCA_947174575.1 uncultured Alistipes sp.
TAATTATGGATTTCTTAAAAAAACATTGCGGCACAATTATTATTACACTTGTTGGTATAGCATTGTTCGTTTTGACAGCAATATTTGTCTTCATTCCTTCTTTGAAATCAGGTCCCATTGGAGATACTATCGGAGGAACAACAGCTCCTTTTTGGGGATTTTTAAGTGTGATTTTATTGTATCTCACTCTTAAAGAGCAACAAGATTTCAATAAAGCACAACGAACCGCCGATGAATATAAATCACTAATAGGGCTCAGAGCAAACATAGAGATATTAAGCAACACAGTCTTTATACCTATTATAAATTCAGGTACTAAAACATCTTATCAAGGAACTTCTTATATAGAAGTGTTAAGAAAAAGCGCCAACCCCAATAACTCCATACAGGAAAATAATTTCGATAAGTTATATAAAGATGTTATTGCGATAGCAACATTATGTACCCTTTATTCTAATATTTTAGGACAAAGTTCTCTAAATACAGAAACTAAAATAGTATTTTCTAACGTGATAAAAATTCATGCAGAAAATGCTTGGAGATTATTTGTCTTATATAAAGACCAGAATATCAATATTATCAATGCATCAAGTGATATATGGGAACGATATGTAAAGAATGAGGAGTTGGAAGCTAAACTTAAAGATATAATAAAAGAGTAAATTCAAAAAACAGGAACCCGTTCCCAGGTTCCTGTTTTTTTTGTGAGCGGGAGTGCGGGAGCGAATACAATCCAGGAGTGCGGGCCGGAGTGCGAACGAAAAAAACAGCAAATAATTTGCAGGGGAAGCGGTAGAATGGAGAAAAACCTTAACTTTGTAGCATATTGAACTTCGCCTCGGCGATGTCCGAACCGATTCGGCATCGCTTCGGTTCGATCGACTCGGACATAAACTGCGGGAACATTATGCAGGAGAATATCGAAATCATACAGATCAACATTTCGGGCGCCGACAAGCCGGGCATGACCTCGTCGCTGACGGCCATACTGGCGCGCTACGACGCCTGCATCCTGGACATCGGCCAGGCCAACATCCACCAGTCGCTGACGCTGGGCATCCTGATCATGACCACGCCCGAGAAATCGGGCTGCATCATGAAAGAGCTGCTGTTCAAAGCGTCGGAGTTAGGTATGATGATCCGCTTCACCCCCATTTCCGAAGCCGACTACAATGCGTGGGTGGGCCGGCAAGGCAAGAACCGCTACATCATCACCTTGCTGGGCCGCACGGTCTCGGCGCGCCATATCGCCGAGGTGACGGCCGTGGTGGCCGAGCACGGGCTGAACATCGACGCCATTCGCCGCCTCACGGGCCGCATGCCCCTGCACGAGGACGACCGCGCGGCCAAGGCCTGCATCGAGCTTTCGGTGCGCGGCACGCTGACCGACGAGACCCGCAGCGCCATGCAGGAGCGGTTCATGAACCTTTCGGAGCAGGGCCTCGACGTCTCGTTCCAGCGCGACGACATCTACCGCCGCAGCCGCCGCCTGATTTGCTTCGACATGGATTCGACGCTTATCGAGACCGAAGTGATCGACGAGCTGGCCGACCGTGCGGGGGCGGGTGCCGAAGTGCGGGCCATTACCGAAAGCGCCATGCGCGGCGAAATAGACTTCCGCGAGAGTTTCACGCGCCGTGTAGCACTGCTCAAAGGACTGGACGTAAGCGTTATGGACGAAATCGCCCGCAACCTCCCCATCACCGAGGGGCTGGAACGCATGATGACGATCCTCAAACGCGTGGGTTACAAGACGGCGATACTCTCGGGCGGCTTCACCTATTTCGGCAACTACCTGCGCCAGCGCTACGGCTTCGACTACGTGTATGCCAACGAACTGGAAGTCGAGGGCGACAAACTCACGGGCCGCTATGTCGGCGAGATCGTCGACGGGCGCCGCAAAGCCGAGCTGCTGCGGCTGCTGTGTCAGTTCGAGGGGATCAACCTCGCCCAGTCGGTAGCCGTGGGCGACGGGGCCAACGACCTGCCGATGCTCAATCTGGCGGGCTTGGGCATCGCGTTCCACGCCAAGCCCAAGGTGAAAGCCGGGGCGCGCCAGTCGATCTCGACGATCGGGCTGGACGGCATCCTCTACTTCCTCGGACTCAAGGATTCCCGCATAGAGGGATAAACAAAAAAGCACTGAAAATAAAGATTATATCCGAAGTCTATGCGGCTTTAGTCGGGGTTGTCTTTATGCTGCTGTCCGGATGCTACGACTCGGCGTTCGGCGAACGCACGGAGACGACCGCCGCACCCGCCACGACGACGTTGGGCGAACTGTGCGCGACGTTCGAGGGCGAAGCCGTTGCCGTGGAGAGCGACCTCGCGGTCGTGGGCCGCGTGACGACGAGCGACCGGGCCGGAAATTTCTACCGCACGTTCTGCATCGAAGCCGATGGCGCGGCGCTGGAGATCATGGCCGGGCTGGATCACCTGCACAACGACTATCCCGAGGGATGCACGGTGACCGTGCGGCTGCAGGGCTGGACGCTGGGCCGAAGCCGCGGCGTGCTGCAACTGGGTCGCGCACCGGTCACCGACAACGGCTACCCTACCGACTACATCGCCTCGCGCCCGGCCCTCGACCGCACCGTCGTCCGTCACGACACCCCGCCGCAACCGGTCGTGCCCGCGCTCCGCACGCTCGACGAACTGACGCCCGCCATGTGCGGCACGCTCGTCCGCATCGAGCACCTCCGCTATTCGCCCGAACCCTTCGCGCCGAGCGGCTGGAGCGGCTACAAACGCTTCGAAGATGCCGCAGGCGCCGAAATCCGCACCTATGTCCGTGCCTATGCCGACTTCGCGGAGCACGCCGTACCCGCAGGCCCCTGCGCCCTGACGGGCATACTGCAGCACGACGGCAGCCGCTACCTCCTGAAACTCCGCGACGAAAGCGATTGCGAAATATCGGACTAAAAATCCACCGTGCCGTCAGCACCTCCGACGACACGGAATCGTCCCGAACCACTCGGCTCCCGCCTGCAACTCTTTCCGTTCATAGGGTTTCGGTCCCGATTATTCGGGAAAAACATCGTTTACATACGAATTCATAGGGACAGAAATAACCGTTTCGGTGTGTTCTTTGTAAAAAATACAGAGTGAAGCACACCAACGATAAGTTATTGCGCTCGATCGCAGCCCGATTGAAGCAGCTCCGCACCGAACGCGGCTACACCCAGGAGGTAGTGACCGACCGCACCGGAGTGAACGTGGGGCTGTACGAAGTCGGAGTGACCAACATCACCATAGTCCTATTGTCCGTGCTGTGCGACTTCTACGAAGTGACGTTGGAAGAGTTTTTCAGCGGCATAAAATAACATGCGCATCGGACAAAGATATGGGACATCCGAGGAGCAATACGATTTTGTTGCAGGCGATCGCCGCCGGCTTGCGCGACTTGCGCAAGGAGCGGAATCTGTCCCAGATCGACGTGTATATCGACACAGACATCCATATCGGCCGCATAGAGCGCGGCAAGACCAATATTTCGATTACGACCCTTTCGGATATTTGCGACTATTATCGAATATCGTTGGAAGAATTTTTCAGCGGAATAGATTATCCGAAAAGGAATTGAGGAGCGGTTGCGGAAAGAGATATGCTTCTTTCCGCTTTTATATTTTCATTGCATTGGATACGTTCGATCTGCGGCTCGGCCGACGCATGCTTTTCAGGGGTTTTCTGTCGGCGATCGTCGTCGCGGCGGCGGCTTGCGACCGGACGACCGGCATCGACTACGACGAGGCGGCGACATGTTCGATCGCTTACCTGAAGTCGCTTTGCGACGGGCAAGCCCGCACGCTGGTCGACGGAAGCGCCGTGCGGGGCACGGTGACGGGCAACGACCGCTACGGGGAGTTTCCGGGCGCAATCGTCATTGAGGATGCCACAGGCGGCATAGAGATCGCGGCCGACTACGCCGCGGACGACAACCCCTATCCGCTGGGCACCGAGGTGACCGTATACTGCAACGGCCTGACGCTCTACGACTACGGCGGGAAAATCCGGCTCGGGAAACTCGGCAGCGACGGTCTCCGCATTCCGCGCGAAGAACTGGCAAAGCACCTGCGCATCGGCAGCCGGACACCGGAGCGGATCGAGGCTCGCCCCGTAGGCATTGCCGAATTGAACCCCCGCCATGCGGACACCTACGTACGCATCGACGACGTGAGCTTCACCGAGTCGCCTGCTGCCTGGTGCGACCGCGACCCGGAAAGCGGACGCTACACGACGACCGAACGCACCCTGACCGATGCCGCGGGC
>CAMWJM010000141.1 GCA_947174575.1 uncultured Alistipes sp.
GGTAATCTTCATTGCATTAATTTTATGATGTATAAATATATTATTGCAAATATAATGATGTGTTTAGAAAATGGCAAATAAAGATTAAATAGTTTGAAAATAAAGAGAAAAATATGCTTTTTCGTTGCGCTTATCTTTGGTCTATCTCGTTTGGCAAAGTTCAGTTGAGTCTGGCTTTGGGTTCACTTTTGAGACAGTTTGCTTGGGTTCTCGTTCTCCGAAGAAAAAAATTAGAGACAGAACATATGTTCTGCCTCTTTGGTAGCGGGAGGAGGACTCGAACCTCCGACCTCCGGGTTATGAGCCCGACGAGCTGCCAACTGCTCTATCCCGCGATATATCGTCGAAAAAATCTATCGCTATTGCACGTGCAAAGGTAATACAAAAATCGGGCTTTGCAAAATAAAAATCGCAACGGATTGACAATGCAACATATAAATATCTGTTTTATAGCGTGTTGCTTATTTAAATATTTTGTGTCCGCTCCATGGCTCGATAGGATGCTCCGCGCTTTTTGCCGTTTTTTATTTCGTTCGATATCTGCGATCGTAGAGTCCGATTTTTATTCTCTTATGTTTGCGGCCACGATTTCCGCCAGGTCGCGTACTTCGTGCGAGGTACCGCGCCCGAGGGCTTTCTTGCACAGGGGGCAGGCCGTGACGATCGTCTCGGCGCCCGTGGCTTCGAGTTCGGCCGTCACCGAGCGGGCTATGGCGAGCTGCTGGCCGTCGGATATGGCCGTGTTGGCTACCGAGGAGCCGCAGCAGGGTGCGTTTTCGCGCGTCTGGGTCGGCTCCAGGAGGGTGCCGATCGCTTCGATCACGGCGCGCGGCTGGTCGTAGATGCCGCTGCCGCGCCCCAATTCGCAGGGGTCGTGGTAGGTGAAGCGATTATCGGATCGACCCACAGACAGACGTCCGGATTGCAGCAGGCGCAGGATGTATTCCGAGTGGTGGAGGATTTCGATGCCCTGCAGCTCGTAGTCTTCGCGGAACACCTTCAGACAGATCGGGCACGAGGTGACCAGCGTGCGGATGCCGTGCTTGCGGAACAGCTCGGTGTTGTAGCGCATCATCTTGCGCGCCGCGTCGGTTTCGCCCGAGAGTTTGAGCGGGCGGCCGCAGCAGACGCCGCCGTCGCGGTCGGCCCACCACACATCCTCGTGCGCGGTGGTGAAAATCCGCTCCATGGCCGTCAGGATGCGCGGGGTGAGCAGCGTCATGCAGCCGGCGAAATAACCCACCTTGCCGGTGCCTTGCGAGCGGTCGACCTGGTCGAGATAGGCGTAGCGCCGCTTGTCGGGCAGGTTGCGCAGCCGGTCGCGTGAGTTGAGGCGCAGGGTGTTGAGGTCGATGCCTACGGGGCATCGGGTCGCGCAGCGTCCGCACATCAGGCAGTTGTCGGCCACCTCGGGTCGCAGCATCTTGTAGCGGCGGTCGCGCAGGAAGTAGACCGACTGCACGTCGTCAACGCCCAGCACGCTCTGCAGCTGGCAGGGGTCGATGCAGATGCCGCAGCGCGAGCAGGCTTCCATCTGGAAGCGGTCGAACGACGACGCCTTTTCGCCCGACCGCACGCGGTAGCGGCGCAGGAAGATGAGCGGCACTTCGGTGAAGATGTGCATGTAGCGCGAGAAGGGCATCGCCACGAAGAACAACCCCAGGCACGACGAGTAGAACCACCAGGCCGCGCTTTCGATGTCGGCTAAAGCCGGCATGCCGATTCGGTCGTGCATCCAGCCGCCGAACGTGGCGGTGAGGAAACTTCCGCCGCCATAGAGGGCGCAGGTAGCGCTTTCGGCCGCCAGACGCGCCGGGAAGATGAACCACAGGGCCGACAGCGCGATGCGGTCGCCCAAGACGTGCTTGGTCGTGCGGTGCATGCCCATAGCCTTGGAATAGAAGCGCTTGCTCCATGCCAGCGTCACGCCCGAGAGTACGAACAGCAGCAGCAGATCCATCACGAAGTCGAACGCCGGTTTGTGTTCGAGTCCGGTCGCGAAGTATTTGAAGAAGACGTGGCCCTGCAGCGGTACATAGCGGAATCCCAGGTGCGCGACGGTCTCGATCCACCCCACGGCGATCAGCAGGAACCACCCGAACGCCAGCGACATGTGCATGTAGCCCAGCAGCGGGTCGATGCGGAAGATGCGGCGGTGCAGGAGCGATTCGCCGACGACCTCGCCGATAGCGCCGAAGGTGGCGCGGGTGGGTACGCCCCGCAGGATCGCCATTTTGTCGGCCCGCGGCAGATGCCAGAGCCAGACCAGCCATTTGGTCGCCACGACGGCGAACATGAACACGGCGCCGATGATGAACGGCAGACAGAAAGGTGCGTAGAAAGTCATCGTCAGAGGTCTCCCAGTTTGTGTTTGACGAGCATCACCACGGCGCGCGTGTTGATGCCGCGCGGACAGACGAGCCGGCATTTGCCGCAGAGCATGCACTTGTTCATCTCCTCGTAGGCGCCCTGGTATTCGCCGCGGCGCACGAGCGTGTGCACTTTGCGGAAGTTGAACGACGTGAGGTTGCCGGCCGTGCAGACCGCCGTGCAGCTGCCGCAGCCGATGCAGGTCTGCAGCTCGGGCATTTCGCGCAGGATTTCGTCGCTGCGGCGCAGGTTGTTGCGGTCGACGTCGATAGCCCGGGGTTTGGAAATCGAATAGCCGAAGTTGATGGCTGCCATAGCTTAGTTTTTCAGGTATTCGGCTACGGCGTCGGCTGCGGCGGTCGCCTCGTCGAGTGTCTCGCCGATGTTCTTCGGCGCGGTGACGGTGCCGGCGTAGAAGATGCCCGCGACGTTGCTCTCGACGCGGTGCAGGAAGTGATCGCGCGGCGCCATGAAGCCGCTCGGGGCGCGCCGCAGCTCGCCGTTGAGCGTGGCGTTGTCGTCGTTGGCACGCATGCCCACCAGCAAAATCAGCATGTCGACGCTCATGCGCAAGGGACGCCCCGTGAGCGTGTCCTCGGCCTTGATCTGCACGCGGCCGTCGATCGTGGGCGCCGCCTCGGAGATACGCCCGCGGACGAAGTGGACGTTGTATTTCTGCTGCGCCTCGCGGTACATCTCCTCGTAGCCGGGGCCGAACATGCGGATGTCCATATAGAAATTGAAGATGTCGGCTTCGGGAAAGAGCTGTTTCAGCTCCATGGCCTGCTTGACGCCCGTGATGCAGCACACGCGCGAGCAGTGCTGCTGGCACACTTTCTCGTCGCGCGAGCCGACGCAGTGCAGCAGGGCGATGCGTCGCGGCGTCGAGCCGTCGGCACGGGCCACCCGTCCCTCGTTGAGCATCCGCTCGATGTCGACCGAGGTGAACACGTTGTCGTAGAGTCCGTAGCCGTACTCCTCCTTGAGGGCGGCGTCGAAAAGCGTGAAGCCCGAGGCTACGACCGCGGCGTCGCAGGCTAATTCCTCGCCCGTGGTCAACATCACGCGTCGGGGTTCCACTCGTGCGACTTCGGTGCGGGTGCGTACCTCGATCTTTTGCTCCTGAATGCGTCGCCGCAGCTCGGCGAGTACCTCCTCGGCCGGCGTGAATGAGGGAAAGAGCGCGTGCCAGCCCCGGAGCTTGCCGCCCAGGTCGGCCTCCTTCTCGACGATGAGCGGCTCGATGCCCTGTTCTTTCAGGCGCAGGGCCGTCTGCATGCCGGCCGCACCGCCGCCGATGACGATTACCTTTTTCATATCGGTTTCTGCTTATTCTTTCATGTCGTACATCGTGGCCGGGGGACAGCCGTTGACCACGGCCGAGCCGGGTTTGCCGATGTATTTGCCGTTGCGTCCCAGATACTTGGCCGCCGGGTCGTAGTCGATGCCCATCTTGTCCAGCAGCGGCTCCACGTCGACCTGGTGCATCTGCATGCCCAAGGTCCAGGGGTCGTAGCCCAGCACCAGCCCGGCCATCTCCTCGTAGGTCAGCACGGGGATGCCGTGGCCGTTCTCGCCGTAGGTCGTGCCCTCCATCTCGGCGATGGCATACTGCCACTTGTCTAGAAACATCGCGCAGCCCGGGCAGTTGGCCACGATGAAGTCGGGTTTGTAGGGGGCCATGCTCTCCAGCTTCTTGTGCGAGTTGGCGATCGAGTAGCCGCGGTTGGCCTGCACCAGGTAGTTGCGGAACCCGAAGCCGCAGCAGTGGCGCCGCTCGGGGTAGTCGACGCACTCGCCGCCCCACGACTCGATCATGCCGGCCAGCACGTAGGGGAACTCCGAGCCGCCGATGCCCGACTTGGGGAAGATCTTGGCGTAGTGGCAGCCGAT
>CAMWJM010000142.1 GCA_947174575.1 uncultured Alistipes sp.
GCATCGCCCAGCCCAACCGCGCGTATTTGTCGCCCTCGGGGCTCGCGGTCAGCTGGTTGGCGTAGTAGCCCAGGCACCCCTCCAGCGAGGTTTTCGTACCCGTGAGCACGTTGCCCGAGATGATGCGTACGCTATCGCCCTCCTGCTGCTTCTTGAGGTTGCCGCCCAAGATCGAATCGACACGCGCACCGGCGATCGTCCGCACATAGGCGGGGCGCTCGACCTCGGAGCCGGCGACGGCGATCGTGCGGGTCATGTCGACACGCCCCGTGTTGAACAGGCGACCGATGATCGCCATATCCTGGATGTTGACCGTCCAGACCGTCTCGCCCTTGTTGATCGGATCGATGTGGTGGATCTGCACGCCCACGTTACCCGCAGGGTGCTTGCCCTTGAACGTATGCAGCTCGGCACCCGAGAGGCGGGATATCTGCTCTCCGGCCTCGGCGCGCACCGAAAGGTGCACCTTGCCCGAGGTAAGGCGGCGCAGCACCTCGATGCCGGTCTGCAGATCGGCCTGCGCACCCTGCAGCGCGAAATCGTAGTCGGGAGCCAGCGGCGCCGAATCGAATGCCGAGACGAAAACGGCCTTGGGCATGTCCGACGGGTCGGCGATGATGCCGTAGGGCCGCTGCACGATCATGGGCCACAGACCGCTGCGGAGCAGCACTTCGACGATCTCCTCGCGCGAAGCCGCGCCCAGATCGGGCCGTGCGAACTCCTCGTACTGCTGCTCGGCATCGGGGGCGACCGTCACGGCGAGCACCTTGCGCTTCTCGCCGCGGACGATGGCCGTCACCTCGCCGCTGACCGGCGAGGTGAAGAGCACGCGCTCGTCGCTCTTGCTGAAGAACAACGGCGTACCGGCTTGCACCCGCTCGCCCGCCTTGACCAGCAGCTTGGGGGTCACGCCCTCGAAATCGAGCGGCGAAACCGCATAAAGCGCGGCGCGCGGCGCCTCGGAGACCGCAGCCTCGGGCTTGCCCTGGAGATTGATGTCGAGACCCTTGCGTAATGTAATGATTTTCGACATGATAAGAAGTTTATATGAATGATTTCGAATATTCGGAAACGTCTGTTAGCGGACTAACACTTTAACCGCGTGCGAAAGTACGAATTTTTTCCGGAAAAACCGTAGCGATCGAAATTATTTTTAAATAACCTTAATAATTTATACTTTTGTAGAGGCGAGACATCCGCCGGGCGGCGACTGCTTCGCGAAAAGAATAGCATTCATGGCCCGCGGATTGCGTCCGACCGCCCTAAAACCGCACCGACTTTGACCGCTCCGTTCGTCGATATACACACCCACTGCCCCACGGGGCGCGGCATCGAGCTGCGCGCCGCAGGCATTCATCCGTGGGAGGCCGGCACGCAACCGGACGAAGCCGCCATGCAGGCACTGGAAGCCGAATTGGCGCAAGGCGACGTACAGGCTGTGGGCGAAATCGGACTGGACTTCGTGCGGGGCAGCAGTCAACGGCTTCGCGACGCGCAGATCGCCCTTTTCCGCGCCCAGCTGGAGCTGGCCTGCCGGCGCGAGTTGCCCGTGGTGCTGCATTGCGTGCGGGCTTTCGAGGAGACGATGCGCATGCTGCGCGAGCAGGAACCGCGGGCCGTGATCTTCCACGGATTCATCGGTTCGCCCGAGCAGGCGCGCCGGGCAGCGGAGTGGGGCTATTACCTTTCGTTCGGCGAGCGCACGTTCGCTTCGCCGCGCACCGTCGAAGCACTGAAAGGCACGCCCCTGCAGCACCTTTTTTTCGAGACCGACGAAAGCCCCGCGCCTGTCGACCGAATATACCTCCGCGCCGCCGCGGCTATGGGCCTCGACATCGAGACGCTGCGGCGGGCCGTTTTCGAAAACTACGAACGCATCTTCATCCATGGATAACTGGCTGGAACGCACCGCCCTGCTGCTGGGCGACGAGAAACTCGACATGCTGCGCCGCGCCCACGTACTGGGCGTCGGGCTGGGCGGCGTGGGGGCCTATGCCGCCGAGATGATCGCCCGGGCGGGCGTGGGCCGCATGACCATAGCCGATGCCGATACGGTGTCGACGACGAACATCAACCGCCAATTGGTGGCGCTCCATTCCACCGTCGGCCGGCCCAAGGCCGAGGTGCTGGCCGAGCGGCTGCGCGACATCGATCCCGAGTTGGAACTCACCGTGCTCAATCGTTTTATACGCGACGAGGAGACCTATTCGCTGCTCGACGCGGCACCCTACGACTATGTGGTCGATGCCATAGACACCCTGTCGCCGAAGCTGGCGCTGATCCTGGCGGCGCTGGAACGCAGGCTGCCGCTCGTCAGCTCGATGGGCGCCGGAGCCAAAACCGACCCCACGCAGCTGGAAATCGCCGACATCTCGAAAACCCACCACTGCCCTCTGGCCCACATGCTGCGCAAGCGTCTGCACAAGGCGGGTGTGCGGCGCGGCTTCTACGCCGTATTTTCGCCCGAGCCGATGCGCGAAGGGGCTATGATCCTCTGCGAGGAGCAGAACAAGAAATCCAACGTCGGCACGATCTCCTACCTTCCGGCCCTCTTCGGCATCGGCTGCGCCTCGGTAGCGATCAGAGGGATAATAGGAGAAATGGACGAATTATAATTCAGAATTCAGAATTCACAATTCACAATTCACAATTCACAATTCACAATTAAAAAGCGGCCACGATTTTAACTTCTATAGACTGCCCCGAATCGCAAAACACGACACAATAAACCTTATAAAGCCCTCCCGAATGTATTTTCGGGAGGGCTTTATAAATTCAGACAAATAAGGCCTGGACTATTTGAGTTCTACCAACGACTTGCCGGTCATGTCGGACGGTCGGGGAATACCCATCAGGTCGAGCACCGTGGGGGCCACGTCGGCCAGGATACCGTCGTGCACGGCTTTCACGCGATCCGACACCACCACGATAGGCACCGGATTGAGCGAATGGGCCGTGTTGGGCGTGCCGTCGGGGTTCACGGCGTTGTCGGCGTTGCCGTGGTCGGCGATCTGCACCACCTCGTAGCCGTTGCGCTTGGCCGCCTCGACGACCTTGGCGACACACGCGTCGACCGCCTTGACAGCCTTGACAATGGCGTCATAAACACCCGTATGCCCCACCATGTCGCCGTTGGCGAAGTTCAGACAGATGAAGTCGAATTTCTGTTCATCCAATGCCGCCACCAATTTGTCGGCCACCTCGGGCGCCGACATTTCGGGCTGCAGGTCGTAGGTGGCCACCTTGGGCGAAGCGACCAGGATGCGCTCCTCACCCTCGAAAGTCTCCTCGCGGCCGCCATTGAGGAAGAACGTGACATGCGCGTACTTCTCCGTCTCGGCGATGCGCAGCTGCTTGAGGCCCTGCTTGGATACCCACTCGCCGATCGTGTCGGGCACGTTCTCCTTGTCGAAAAGGATGTGCAGGCCCGTGAACTTGGCGTCGTAGGGGGTCATGCAGCAATAGTAGAGCGGCATGGTGTGCATACCGGCTTCGGGCATGTCCTGCTGGGTCAGCACGATCGTCAGCTCTTTCGCGCGGTCGTTGCGGTAGTTGAAGAAGATCACCACGTCGCCCGGACGGATCTGCCCCACGGGCTTGCCCGCCTCGTCGACGCGCACGATCGGCTTGATGAACTCGTCGGTGACGTCGGCGTCATAGGATTTCTGCACGGCAGCAGCCATGTCGGTGGCATGCTCGCCGACACCGTTCACCAGCGCATCGTAGGCCACTTTGACGCGCTCCCAGCGCTTGTCGCGATCCATGGCGTAGTAGCGGCCGACGACCGTGGCGATCTTGCCCGTCGAGGCGTCCATATGCTGCTCCAGCTGCTCGATGAAGCCCTTACCGCTCCGCGGATCGGTGTCGCGGCCGTCCATGAAGCAATGCACATAGGTATGCGCGATCCGATACTCGGCAGCGATGTCACACAGCTTGAACAGATGCTCCAGCGACGAGTGCACGCCGCCGCCGGAGGTCAGGCCCATGAAGTGGACGCCGACACCCTTTTCTTTAGCGTATTCGAACGCCTCAACGACCTCCGGATTCTTCAAGATCGAGTTGTCGGCGCAAGCGCGATTGATCTTCACCAGATCCTGGTACACGACGCGTCCGGCGCCGATATTGAGGTGGCCGACCTCCGAGTTGCCCATCTGTCCGTCGGGCAGCCCGACGTTCTCGCCGTCGGTGCGCAGCTGGGCATGGGGATATTTTTCGGTCATGGCCGAAATATAC
>CAMWJM010000143.1 GCA_947174575.1 uncultured Alistipes sp.
ATTCGTGGGGGCTGCCCACGTCGACCACCGTGTCGCTGATCTTCTGTCTGTTGGGCTCGGCCGTCGCCGTCTCGATCTACAAGATTTCCGCCGACCCCGCCCTCGGCATCGCGGCTTTGGGCGACTACATCAACTCGTCGCGGGCGATGGGCGTCGTCTCGGCCATCCTGCTGTCGGTGGTCATCGCTTTCTCGTGCGGCTCGGCCATCATGTACGTCTCGCGCCTGATCTTCTCGTTCCGCTATACCACGCTCTTCCGCCGCTACGGGGCCCTGTGGTGCGGCATCTCGCTCACGGCGGTGGTCTACTTCGCCGTTTTCAAGGGATTGCGGTCGCTGCTCGCGGGCTATGCGTTCGTGCAGATAGTCGACCGCCACCTGTGGCTCGCCCTCCTGATCTGCTGGGCCGCCTGCTCGCTGCTGCTCTTCTTCATCCAACGCTTCAAGATCAACATCCTGCGCATCACGATCCTCTCGGGCGTCTTCGCCCTGGCTTTGGCTTTCGCCGGCAACGACCTCGTGAACTTCATCGGCGTGCCCGTGGCCGGGTTCGACGCCTACTCCATCGCGCGCCATTCGGGCGACGTCGCCATGCTCATGGAGCCGCTCGCCGAGAACGTTCCGGCCAACATGACCTTTCTGCTCATCGCCGGCGGCATCATGATCGTGGCCCTGTGGGCTTCGAAAGAGGCCGTGCTGCGCGTCACCAAAACCGAGCTGTCGCTCTCGGCCCAGGGCGACGACGGAGAGCAGCGCTACGACTCGTCGGTCTTCTCGCGCACGCTGGTGCGCATCGCGCTGAACATCAACAACGGCATCGAGCGCATCGTGCCGGCCCGGATCCGCACGGCCATAGGCAAACGCTTCGAATACGAAGACGTGGAGCACAGCGGCGCCCCCTACGACATGATCCGCGCCACGGTCAATCTGACCACTTCGGCCCTCTTGATTTCGCTGGCCACGTCGCTCAAGCTGCCCCTGTCGACCACCTACGTCTGCTTCATGGTAGCCATGGGCTCGTCGCTCGCCGACCGCGCCTGGGGCCGCGAGAGCGCCGTCTACCGCATTTCGGGCGTGATGACCGTGGTGGCCGGGTGGTTCGTCACGGCGTTGGGCGGCTTCCTCATCTCGCTCGTCGTGGGGCTGGTATTGATCTACGGCGGCACGGTCTCGTTCGTCGTCGTCACGGTGCTGTGCACCTGGTTCCTCTACCGCAGCCGCTTCGCCAAGAAGCACAAGGACACCGACGACGACACCAAAGTCGAGACCAACGAGGACATCATCGCTTCGCTGCGCGACGACGTGTGCTGCACCATGGAGTGCGCCACCAAGATTTACGACCGCACGCTGATCGCCGTGTTGAGAGAGAACCACAAAGTCCTGCGCGACATGGTCAAGGAAGCCAACGACCTCTTCTACCAGTCGCGCGACCGCAAATATACGTTGCTGCCCACCCTCAAGCGACTGCAGAGCAGCGACGTCAACACGGCGCACTACTATGTGCAGGTGGTCGACTACCTCAACGAGATGACCAAAGCCCTCGTCCACATCACGCGCCCGGCTTTCGAGCACATCGACAATAGCCACGAGGGGCTTTCGGTCGAGCAGACGCGCGATCTGATGGCCATCAACGACGATGTGGAGTCGATCTACCGCCACATCAACCTGATGCTGCGCGAAGGCGACTTCTCGGACATCGAAATGGTGCTGGCGTTGCGCGACCAGCTGTTCGAAGCGATCGCCGAGGCCATCAAGTCGGAGCTGACGCGCATCAACGAGAACCGGTCGAGCACCAAGGCGTCGATGCTCTATCTGACGATCCTCACCGAGACCAAGAACATGGTGCTCCAGTCGCGCAACCTCCTCAAGTCGCAGCAATATTTCCTCAAGCACCGCACCGAAAAGAAGTGGATCAAATAGCGAAGCACCGACTCGTAAACATGGCAACGCCCCTCTCGATGAGGGGCGTTGCCATATACCCTACCTGTCGACCTTTCCCGCCGGAGTTCTCCACTGGGTTTACCCCGCACGGGAATGATTGCTGCTCGCGGATGTCCGCGCTTGCGGGCCGGTACCGCAAAGGAAGAGGGTCGTCTTATTCTTCGGTCGTGACCGGCGGCTCGATCCCTTCGGCCGCAGCCCGCTCCTCCATGCGCCGGATGCGTACGTCCAGATCGGGATGCGTAGAGAAAAGCTGGTTGATCTTGCTGCTTTTCTCGACGCCGGCCTCTTCCTGCATCTGCTTCAGCCGGCGGAACGAGCAGGCCATCGCCCACGGATTCTTGCCGGCGCGTTTGAGGAATTCGTACCCGTAGTCGTCGGCATCGCGCTCCTGCTTCTGCGAATAGGTCGCCCGGGTCAGCGCTTCGCCCAGGTCGCCCAGCTGCGAATCGGACAGCTGCGCCGCCTTGCCGCCGCTCGACGATAGGCCGTCGCGCAGGGCCGAAGCGAGCAGCGCCGTACGGAATCCCTTCTTCGAATCGCGATGGGCGATATGCCCCACTTCATGGCCGATCACGCCCAACAACTCTTCGTCGCTCATGATGTCCATAAGCGACGAGAAAACGCGGATGCTGCCGTCGGCACAAGCGAACGCATTGACATCGGCCACGTTATACACCTTGAAATTCAAGGCGATGCCGTCGGCATCGGACAGCCCCTCGGTCAACCGGCAGAGCCGCAGCGTATGGGAATCGTCCGCGGCGCACACCGGATTGTTGGCGTCCATCCAGTCGATATACTCCTTGACATAGGAGGTCATCTGTTCGTCGGTCAGCGTCGCGGCCTGCGTAGCTTTCGCAGCGCCGCCGATCGCCTTTTTCAGATTGAACTGCGCAGCAGCAGGCATGGAAACCGCCGAAGCCAACAACACGACGGCCCACTTCACACAGCAATTACACTTCATCATATCGATTTTTTCTATTCTTGTTTCTCCCGCACCAGCTCTCTGAAGCAATGGCGGCAAATGGGTTCGTAGGTATCCTGGGCACCCAGCATCACCTGCTTCTCGTCGCTGGTCAGGCGGTGCGAGTGGTGGGCCAGGTTGCCGCAGCGCACGCAGATCGCATGCACCTTGGTCACATATTCGGCTGTCGCCATGAGCGCCGGCATGGGGCCGAAAGGTTTCCCAGTGTAGTCCATGTCGAGACCCGCAACGATGACACGTACACCGCTGTCGGCCAGCTTGCGGCACACCTCCACGATGCTCTCGTCGAAGAACTGCGCCTCGTCGATGCCCACCACGTCGACCTCGGCCGACATCAGCAGAATGTTCTGCGGCGAATCGACCGGCGTCGACCGAATGGCATTGGCGTCGTGCGAGACGACCTCCTCCTCCGAATAACGCACGTCGATGCGGGGTTTGAAGATCTCCACCCGCTGGTGGGCGAACTGCGCCCGCTTGAGCCGGCGGATCAACTCCTCGGTCTTGCCCGAGAACATCGAGCCGCACACCACTTCGATCCAACCCTTGCGGTTGGCGTTTTCCAAAAACATAAAGTCAACTGCTTTTCACCTTTCGCCGCCGCGCACCGCAAAACGCCTTTGCAAGCCGCCGCCGGGCGAAGCATCCTTATTTCTACTCTTCTATACGCGTGATTTTCGCCCCCAGGGCATTGAGACGCTTGTCGATCTCCTTGTAGCCGCGGTCGATCTGGTCGATGTTCTGGATCGTCGAGACCCCCTCGGCCGACATCGCCGCGATGAGCAGCGCCACGCCGGCACGGATGTCGGGCGAGGTCATGCGCGTGGCCCGCAGGCGGATGCGGTGGTCGTGGCCGATGACCGTGGCGCGGTGCGGGTCGCAGAGGATGATCTGCGCGCCCATGTCGATGAGCTTGTCGACGAAGAAGAGACGGCTTTCGAACATCTTCTGGTGGATGAGCACGGCCCCTTTGGCCTGCGTGGCGACTACCAAGAAGATCGACAGCAGGTCGGGCGTGAGGCCCGGCCACGGGGCGTCGGCGATCGTCATGATCGAGCCGTCGAGGAAGGTGTCGATGCTGTAGTGGTCTTGCTGGGGGATGTAGATGTCGTCGCCCCGCTGTTCGAAGCGGATGCCCATGCGGGCGAACTGCGCCGGGATGATGCCCAAATTCTCGTACGACACGTTCTTGATCGTCAGCTCCGAGCGGTTCATGGCGGCCATGCCGATGAAGCTGCCCACCTCGATCATGTCGGGCAGCAG
>CAMWJM010000144.1 GCA_947174575.1 uncultured Alistipes sp.
GGCCAGCTCGATGCAGGCTTCGGTGGGGTCGATTCCGTAGTTCTTATAGCCGTACATGTGGCCCCGGAGCTCGCAGACGGTTGCGGAGTAGTTCACCGTACCCGAGCGGTTGCTGCCCTGGCTGAAGACCATCGACTCCTGCTCGTCGTTCAGGCTGATGACCTTCGAGCGGTTGAACGTGAGGGTCAGGTCGGAAGTCCAGCGGAAGTTCTTCTTCTGGATGTTGACCGTGTTGAGGGTCACCTCCCAACCGCGGTTGCGCATTTTGCCCACGTTGCGGTACTGCTGCTTGTAGCCCGTTCCATCGGGGATCTTGCACTTGAGCAGCAAGTCGTTCGACTGGTTGTTGTACCACTCGGCCGTGATGTTGAGCCGGTTGTTGAACATCGACAATTCCAGGCCCACGTTGGCCGTGATGACGGTCTCCCAGCGCAGTTCGGAGTTGCCCAGGGTATCTTCGGGCAGGAACACCGGGCGGTTCTCGTTGTCGAGCATCGGATAGGAAGCCTGCTTGAGGCTGGTGCTGTAGCTGTACGAATCGATGCTGTTGTTACCCGTCGTACCGTAGCCCACGCGGAGCTTCAGACCGTTGATGACGTCGGCCACCTTGTGGTCTTTCCAGAAATGCTCCTCCGACACGCGCCATGCCGCCGACACGGCCGGGAAGACGCCCCATTTGTGACCCGTCTTGAACTTCGACGAACCGTCGCCGCGCACCGTGGCGGTCAGCAGATAGCGGTCGTCGAACGAGTAGTTGACGCGGGCGAAGAGCGACACCATGCCGCTGCGCGAATGCGAAGTCTTCTTTTCGCTCACTTCGGCATTGCTGATGTCGTCGAGGCCGAAGTTGGGATCGGGGAATTTCTTCAGACTCAAGCTGTTGCTCTCCGACTCGCTGTAGCGCGTCTCCTGACCTAACAGGATGCCCAACTTGTGTTTCTCGGCGAAAGTCTGGTTGTAGCTCAGCGTGTTGGTGATCTGGTAGGAGTAGGATTCGCTGTTGCCGATGCTGCCCGTGATGCCCGTATTCTCGGGGTCGGTCAGATACGACGTCGAATTCTTGTCGGAGAACGCGGTGTTCTTCGAGTTGCTCCAGCTGTAGCTGCCGGCCGTACGCCAGGTGAAGTATTTGAGGAAGTCGAACTCCAGACCGGCGTTGACGTTGAACGCCCGGCTGCGCTTGGTCGACTGGTTGGACAGCGACTGCACGATGGGGTTCAGGGCGCCGAACGAATCGTCGTAGGCGCGGTAGTCCAACAGCGTCTGTTCGCCAAGCAGGTGATCCTCGGTGAACATCGTACCGCCGTGCAGCGGCGACATCAGCACGTTGCGCAGCCCCAGGCCGCTGCCCTCCACCTTCTTGTTGTTGAAGCTGGTGTTCATGTCGAACCGCACGCCTTTCCAAAGTTCCGACTGCACCTTGGCGCGGATCGTATTCTTATAGGCACCCTGGGCCACCGAAAGGCCCTCCTGGCCGTTGTAGTTGTAGCTCAACATGACCTGCGTCTTGTCGGTGCCGGTCATGATGTTGACGTTGTGGCTCTGGGTCAGGGCATAACCGCCGAAGACCCGCTCCTGCCAGTCGATGCCGCGGGCGTTCGCATAGCGCTGGGCGATGCGGTCATAGACGCCCGGCCCGAAGTCGGGAGCGTCGTAGGCCAAACCGTCGTCGAATACGGCCGCGTAGCCCGGACGCTTGTTGTTGAGAGCCATCATCTCGTACTGATACGCCACATAGTCGGCCACGTTGTCGACCATGTCGATGCTGTTGGCCAGCGTATCGAACGAGAAATAGGTGTTGTACGAAACCTGCGTCTTGCCCTTCTGGGCCGATTTGGTGGTGATGAGGATGATACCGTTCGAACCGCGCGAACCGTAGATCGCGGTGGCCGACGCATCCTTCAGCACGTCGATGGTTTCGATGTCGTTGATGTCGACGTTCTCCAGGGCATCGCCCATTTCGAAGCCGTCGACGATATAAAGCGGTTTGGTCGATCCCGTGATCGAGGAACCGCCGCGGATGGTGATTTGCGATTCGGCGCCCGGCGCACCGCTGGTCGAGACGATGTTCACGCCGGCGGCCTTGCCCTGCAGGGCCTGGGCGGCGGTCATCACCGGCACGGCGGCCAGCTCCTGACCCGAGACGGAGACGGTCGATCCGGTTACGTCCTTGCGCTTGACCTTGGCATAACCGATGGCGACGACCTCCTCCATCACCACCGAAGAGTCTTTCAGCGAAAAGTCATAGACGTTTCTCCCCCCCCCGATCTGGGCGGTTTCTTGTTCATAGCCAATGAATTGCGCCGAAATAGCACGCGCATGGGCGGGGATGCTCAACGAGTAGCGGCCGTTGGCATCGGTCGTCGTACCGGCCAGCGGGACATTGACCTTCTGGCCGTCCGTGGCGAATACCGTAGCGCCGACGACCGGCTGGCCGTCAGGCCCGACCACCGTACCCGTGACGGTGCGGCTCTGAGCCGACGCGAGCGTCGTCGCCATGCAGAGCAATGCGGTCAGCGCCAGCATTGCGACACGTTGTAGAGATGCTCTCATAAATTTTAAGTTTAGGTTAGTGTTGGTGTTTCGCGCGGCGCGCGCATCCTCTCGAACGGCACGCCGCATTTCCCGAATATCAAAATTAGCGGTTTACGAAGATTCGGCGCGTGGCGGATTTGATGTTTCGTCTACTCAAAATGACGGTTTTTGCCCTCGACGCCCTTTTTCGGGCTGCGGCGCCCCTATTTGCGGCCGTAGTTGCGGTAGGCCGTGGGGGTGCAGCCGGTGTGTTTCTTGAAGATCGAGAAGAAATGCTCGGTCGATTTGTAGCCCAGCGAATAAGCGATCTCCTTGACCGAATATTGCGTGTCCGACAACAGCCGCTGCGCCCGCCGCAACTTGAGCTGCTGGAAATAGCGGGCCGGCGACAACCCCGTGAAATCCTTGAACGTCTTGCGGAACCACGAATACGACAGGTTGAGCTGCGAGGCCAGCACGCAGAGATCGATCTCCTCGTTGATCTTCTCATCCATGATGATCTTGGCTTTCTCGACGGCCTGCTCCAGCAGACTCACGCCCGGCCCCGGCCGGTCGCGGATCATGTAGAGGGCCAGTCCGAGCATGTGCCACACGATGCCCGTGAGAAGGGTCTGCGACGCCGTTTTATTCTCCGAAGCGATCTCCAGCGCCCGCATGTAAAGCTGCGTAAGTTCGTTGTTCAGCCCGATTTCCCACAGCTGCTCGCCCTTGTCGAAGCCCATTTGGCGGATCAACCGGTCGAACGTCGCCCCCTCGAACCCGATGTAATACTCCACCCAGCCCGTCGACGCCGAGGGACGATAGGAGTGCAGTTCGCCCGGCCGCAGCAGGATCAGCGTCCCCTTGTCGACCGCAATCCCCTCCGGCGGGGTGGCCGTCGAACGGAACCACCCCTTGCCCTGCGTGATGTAGAGCAGCTGGTATTCGTGCAGCACGCGCCCTTTCTCCGTGTCGAAAAAGTAGTCGGCCGGATGCACTTTGAGCGGATAGCCGTCGTTGGGAATGATGTCCTGCGACCCCACGGCATTGACCACGGCATCGATCTGCCGGTCGCGGTCGTTGGCGATCAGATATTTGAACACGGCGCCCGAGCGGCGCGAAGGCGTTTCTTCGTTCATGTTCTCGGTCGTTTGGAGGTTGGGAGCCTGGGCGGCGACGAACGGTCGGAAGTCAGAGGTTGAAGGCCCGCTGCAGCTCGTCCATCTGTTCCCGGGTGGTGCCGGTGGGTTCGAAACCCATGGATTTGGCCGTAAGGTAGATCTGCGCCGCTTTCGAAAGCACGTCGACCTGGTCGAACGCTTCGATGATGTCGGGGCCTACGGCGCAGACGCCGTGCTTCTCCCACATCACCACGTCGTACTCGCCAAGCGCTTCGACCGTGGCTTCGGCCAGCTCTACGCTCGACGGCATCTTATAGGGCACGATGCCCAGACCTTTGGGGCAGAACGCCCGCGTCTCGGGAATCATGCTCCACAGCAGATCGGTCAGCACGTCCTTTTTCAGGAATTCGGGGTTGTGGGTCATCGCCACCAAGTCGATCGGATGCGTGTGCACGGCAGCCTTGTAGCCCTTGCCGTCGGCGATCATCTTGTCGTGCATCGCCAGATGCGAGGCCAGCTCCGAGGTGGGTTTCACCGGAGCGTCGG
>CAMWJM010000145.1 GCA_947174575.1 uncultured Alistipes sp.
ACGCCCTCGAAGGGTGCGACATCCCCGTGCTGGTCAAAAACCCGGTCAGCCCCGCCCTCGAACTCTGGATCGGTGCCGTCGAACGGCTCCGCAACGCCGGCCTGCGCCGCATCGGGGTCATCCACCGCGGCTTCGCCTCGCTCGACCGCGGCCCCTACCGCAACCAGCCGATGTGGGCCATTCCGATCGAGCTGCGGCACCGTTTTCCGCAGCTACCGATCTTCTGCGACCCGAGCCACATCGGGGGCCGGCGCGAGTCGATCGCTCCCCTCGCCCAGCAAGCCATGGATTTGGGATTCGACGGCCTGTTCGTCGAAGCGCACTGCAGCCCCGACGAGGCCTGGAGCGACAAGGCGCAGCAAATCACGCCGCAGACCCTCGCGCAAATCGTCGACCGTCTGGTGATCCGCGAAACGGTCGCCACGACCGGTCTGCTCGACGAGCTGCGCGCCCGTATCGACAAACTCGACGACCGGCTGCTGGAGCTGCTCGCCGAGCGCATGCGCGTGGCCTGCGAAATCGGCCGCTACAAGAAAGAGCACGGGATGCCGGTGCTGCAGACTCGCCGCTACGAGGAACTGTTGTCGCGGCGGACGGCGCAAGCGACGGCATCGGGCATGGACAGCGGATTCATACAGAGTGTTCTGCGGGCCATTCACGAGGAGTCGATCCGCCAGCAAATGCAGGTGATCGACGAAAACCCGGGCGACAGCAGCAGCCAATAATCCGCAGCGGAAATTCGGTTCCGCTTTCAACAGCAGAACGACAAAACGGCCCTTTCAGCGCATTTCCCGCGCCGCTTTCCGGTCGTCGAGAATCTCCTGCATGTGTTCCTGCGCCCAGCCGATCAAAGCGTTCACATGGGGCAACAGCGACTCCGCGCGGGGCGTGAGCCTATATTCCACCCGCGGCGGGATCTCGGGATAGACCGTCCGGACGACCAACCCGTCCTCCTCCAGCGTGCGGAGCGTCACGGTCAGCATCTTCTGCGAAATATCGGGCAAGGCCCGGAGCAGCGCACCGAAACGCGCCGAGGGCATCCGATCGAGCGTGAAGATCACCAGCAACGACCATTTGTCGCCGATCCGCGCCAGCACGTTGCGGATGGGGCAGTCGGGGTGCAACATATCGCACACGGTGTTTCTATCCATAACCTTTCATTCTATTCGGTTTACAAAAGTAAGTAAAAATCTTAAAAGCCATAGGTGCACATTTTTTTCTTCCGCCAACCCGTTCTGTCCCAGCAATCGTCACCTCGCAGTAACTAACAGTCGCACAAGTATCTACTTGACACGAAACGAAATTTATCGCACCTTTGCAATCGAAAAGAAACCGCTTTCGTTAAGCCGAGCGCAGAGCCGGACATATTCGAGCTTTGCCGAAGCAGGAAAAGGGGTATGAAATCGAACCGAAATTTTTAACTGCTATGAAACAGATCGGAAAAATCGCAGCGTCGAAGAACTTCGGCGCAATCGACATCGGCAAACTCGACAATCTGGGCGACTACCTGCTCGAACTCGGCCCCGAAATCCGGATTCCGGGCAAGGTGTTCGGCGGTGCGGCCGCAGGCGCTACGGGCGCCGAATTCTCGTTCCAGGTATTCCGGCCCGGCACAGAAACCGGCTTCCTCCACACCCACAAGACTCACGAGGAACTCTACTTCTTCCTCTCGGGAAGCGGCGAGTTCCAGGTCGACGGAGAGACGTTCCCCGTCGGCGAGGGCAGCGTCGTGCGGGTCGCTCCCGCCGGCCGCCGCTCGGTGCGCAACAACGGCACGCAGCCGCTGACGATGCTCTGCGTGCAGTATCGCGGCAACACGTTCACGGCCGAGGACGCCGCCGACGGCAATATCCTCGCCGAGCCTGTCGAGTGGTAGCGCTCCGCTCTCGGAAACGAAAAATCGGGAACCCGTGTCCGGATTCCCGATTTTTCGTTTTTTATGCGTATCTTTGTCCCCGCAAAGGTTTCCCCGAGCGCCGCAAACGCAAGGGGATGAAAAGGGAACGCAGTGCGAATCTGCGACAATACCCGTTGCTGTGAGTTCCGGCTCCCGCAAGGAGCGCGAAAGTTCTGCAAGAAGTCACTGGCCCCGCGGCCGGGAAGGCGCAGAAGGAGGAACGAGTCAGAAGACCTGCCGATGCACCCACGATTTGCTGCCTGCGGGAATATGGGCGAGAATCGAAACCGCGACCGGCTCGCTCCCCGCCAGGGACTTCCGACGGCGTCCTCCGCAAAGCGGAGAAGCGATGAAGAGAGTCGTCCGTGTTTTGGTTTTTCGTTGCACCGTGTTCCCCGGGGACACGGTCGATTTTTTTCATAACCCAATAAATACCGATGCAATGAAAAACTTATTCCGATTTCTGCCTCTCGCGCTGCTGGGCCTGACGCTCGCAGCCTGCAACGACGACAACAACGACGACCCCGATTATGAGGTGCGCGTGCTCACGTTCGAGGATGCCGACTACCGGGGCACCGACAACGGCGGTCTGGGCTTCGACGACTGGTCGTCGCTCATCGACGACCAGCAGTACAACGGCCCGCTGCTCTACCCCAAGGAGGAGGACGACTGGGTCTACAACTGGAGCGACCCGAACAACACGTTTCTCGCTTCGCAGCTCACCGACAACTACCTCGACCGGCAGTTCTGGGGCGGCGGCCAAGCCGTGTCGAACTACGCCGACACCGACCTCTCGCACGGCGACTTCATGCACCAGTTGGCGGTCTACGGCACGGGCGGGCACTCCGGCAAAAACTTCTGCGTGCACAACGGTCATGTCGAGGAGGGCGACACCTACAGCAAACGCACCTCGTTCTACTTCGCGGACGGGATCGAGCGCGTGGTGACCCATATGTGGGTGGCCAACACGACCTATGCGGTCAACGCCTTCGTCAACGGCGACGGCCAAAGCCCCGCATTCGGCGAGGGCGACTACCTCAAGGCCATAGCCATAGGCCGCAATGCCGCCGGCGAGGAGACCGGGCGCTGCGAAATCCACCTGGCCAAGGGCACCGACTATCTGAAAGAGTGGACCAAGTGGGACCTCGCATCGCTGGGTAAGGTCGTCCGGATCGAGTTCGACATCCAGGGCACCAAGCGCAACGACTACGGGCTGACCACTCCCACCTATTTCGCCTACGACGACGTGGCCGTACGATTCGAATAGCACACCGGAATGAAAGGATTCTTACATCCGATCGGCATCGTCTGCCTGCTGATCGCGTCGTCCTGCAACAAGGACGACGCGATCCTTGCCGACCTCCCCGCGGATCGGGCCGGCTGCAACCGCGTATACGAATACCTGCCCGCTCCCGGGCAGTTCATCAACGAGAACTGCTCGGCGACCACCATGGCCGAGGCCTGCGCCTGGGCCGAAGAGCGGTTGGCGAGCGGCCGATTCGTCTCGCTGGGCGGCTTCGGCGGCTATATCGTGGTGGGATTCGACCACCGCATCGCCTGCACGGGAGGCTACGACCTGGCCGTCGACGGCAATCCGTTCGACACCTCCTCCGAACCGGGCATCGTCTATGTGATGCCGGACACGAACGGCGACGGCCTGCCCAACGACACGTGGTACGAACTCAAAGGCTCGGAGCACGGCAAGCCGACGACTTGGAGAGATTATGCCGTGACCTACCACCGGCCCGAGGAGGGCGATTCCGAGGTTCGCTGGGACGACGACCGCGGCGGCAGCGGCACGATCGCGCGGGTCGGCTACCACCGGCAGGCCTCCTACTACCCCGCCTGGGTCGAGGGCGACAGCTACACGCTGCGCGGCACCCGTCTCGAAGCCCGCAACTACTTCGACGGTCTGCAGTGGATCTGCCCGCCCTACGAATGGGGCTATGCCGACAATCTCAGCCCGGTCGACTGCGTGCCGGGCACGGCGACCAGCGCCAACCGCTTCCGCATCGCCGACGCCATAGGAGCCGACGGCGAGCCGGTCGAGCTGGCGTACATCGACTTCGTGAAGGTGCAGACGGGCGTCCAGGCTCAAAGCGGCCCCCTGGGCGAAGCGTCGACCGAGGTTTTCGCCGTCCGCGACCTCTCCGTTTCAGCCCGATAACCCCATGAAACTGCCGATCGTCGCCGGATGCGCCCTGCTCGCCGCACTTCCGCTCGCCGCACAGGAGCGGCCGGACGAGCGGCCGGGCGTTCCGGACTCGGGCAAGGAGTGGTGGA
>CAMWJM010000146.1 GCA_947174575.1 uncultured Alistipes sp.
CTTGCCTCGTGGGCGCGGATATGGGTATAAGAGACAGCATTCGTACATCCCGACGCCCGGTTGGGCGCGGATGTCACCGTCGAACCGTTCGCCTACATCGCCGGCGACGTGGTGATCGGCGACGGCTGCTGGATCGGCCCCGGAGCCGTGATCCAC
Organism: uncultured Alistipes sp.; assembly: GCA_947174575.1. GTDB lineage: Bacteria > Bacteroidota > Bacteroidia > Bacteroidales > Rikenellaceae > Alistipes. The sequence continues at coordinate 157 of CAMWJM010000146.1, forward strand.
GACGGCGCCCGCATCGGCAAGAAGTGCCGGATCCACACCGCCGCATCGGTGTCGTGCCTGCCCCAGGACTTGAAGTTCGACGGCGAAGTGACGACCTGCCGAATCGGCGATTGCAACGACATCCGCGAATACGTCACCATCAGCCGCGGCACCAAGTCGACCGGCACCACCATAATCGGCGACGGCAACCTCTTGATGGCCTACGTGCATGTGGGTCACGACTGCGTGGTCGGCAGCCACTGCGTCATCGCCAACCGCGTGTCGCTCGCCGGCGAGGTGCATGTGGGCGACTGGGCGGTCATCGGAGGCCACGCGGCCATCCACCAGTGGACGCGCATCGGCGACCACTCGATGATCCAAGGCGGCGCGCTGCTGGGGCAGGATTTACCCCCATACGTGATCGTGCGCAACGACACGCTGCGTTTCGCGGGCATCAACAAGGTCGGGCTTTCGCGCCGCGGGTTCACGCCCGAGCGCATCGCCGAAATCCACGACGCCTGCCGCATCCTGTTCCAGAGCGGTCTGAACTACATGAACGGCTGCGACGAAGTGGAGCGCCAGGTGCCGCAAAGCCCCGAACGCGACCTTCTGGTCGAGTTCATCCGCACCTCCAAGCGCGGCATCATCAAGCCCTACGCAGGAAAAACAGAATAAAAGCAACTATCGGAACCGCAGCAACGGTCTGCAAACGATATATTGAAAAATTTCGTTTAAATATTTGTATATCCGAATTTTTTCGTATATTTGCGGTGCAGAAGATACGACGACGATAAGGGGACGCAACGTCCCCTTATTTCATACTCATACGCAAACGGACGCTTCACATGATAGAGACGCAAAAAATCATCGCAGCCGCCGAACGGCAACTGCAAGGCTCCGAGATGTTCGTGGTGGGCTGCAGCTGCTCGCCGGGCAACGAAATCGAGCTGTTGATCGACAGCGACACGTCGGTCTCGATCGACGCCTGCGTGGCATTGAGCCGCGCCATCGAGGCGGAGTTCGACCGCGACGCGGAGGATTTCTCGCTCACGGTGGCTTCGGCCGGCATCGGCTCGGAGTTGAAGTGCCTGCGCCAATACCGCAAACTCGTGGGGCACTCCGTGGAGGTGCTGCTCCACAGCGGCATCAAGATCACCGCACGGCTCGATGCCGCGGACGATGCCGGACTTACCCTCTCCTACGAGGAGAAGCAGACCGTGGAGGGCAAGAAGCGCAAGCAGCTCGTCCGCGTGACCCGCACCTACTCTTTCGACGAAATCAAGTCGACGAAAGAATACCTCGATTTCAAATAAGAAAGAAAACGAATACGAAAACATAGAAAAATTCCCATGGACAATCTGAATCTCATCAGCAACTTCGCGGAGTTCAAGGAGTTGAAAAACATCGACAAGTCGACGATGATCGGCGTGCTGGAGGATGTCTTCCGCCACGCGCTGCAGAAGCAGTACGAGACGGACGAGAATTTCGACGTCATCATCAACCCCGAAAAGGGCGACCTCGAAATCTGGCGCAACCGCACCGTGGTCGAGGACGGCGCCGTCGAAAATCCCAACATGCAGATCGCCGTTTCGGAGGTCAAGGCCATCGACCCGACCTACGAGGTGGGCGACGAATATGCCGACGAGCTGAAACTCTCGTCGTTCGGGCGCCGCACGGTGTTGTCGCTGCGTCAGAACCTCGCGTCGCGCATCCTCGATCTGGAGAAGGCCAACCTCTACGAGAAATACTCCGAGAAGGTGGGCGAGATCATCACCGGCGAGGTCTACCAAGTGTGGAAGAAGGAGGTGTTGATCCTCGACGACGACGAGAACGAGTTGATCCTGCCCAAGAGCGAGCAGATTCCCAACGACTTCTACCGCAAGGGCGACACGATCAAGGCGATCGTCAAGTCGGTGGAGATGAACAACAACCAGCCCCGCATCATCCTTTCGCGTACGGCCAGCCAGTTCCTCGAACGGCTCTTCGAGCAGGAGGTGCCCGAGATTTTCGACGGTTTGATCACGATCAAGAAGATCGTCCGCATCCCCGGCGAGCGCGCCAAGGTGGCGGTCGAGTCGTACGACGACCGCATCGACCCGGTGGGCGCCTGCGTCGGTATGAAGGGTTCGCGCATCTACTCGATCGTCAAGGAGCTGCGCAACGAGAATATCGACGTGGTGAACTACACGGCCAACACGCAGCTCATGATCCAGCGCGCGCTGAATCCCGCCAAGATTTCGTCGATCACCCTCGACGAGGAGAAGCAGACGGCGGCCGTCTATCTGAAGCCCGACCAGGTGTCGCTGGCCATCGGCAAGGGCGGTCTGAACATCCGTCTCTCGAAGATGCTCACGGGCTACGACATCGACGTCTACCGCGAGGTCGAAGAGGAGGATGTGGCCCTCACCGAATTCGCCGACGAGATCGACGCCTGGATCATCGAGGCGCTCAAGAACGTGGGCTGCGACACGGCCAAGAGCGTGCTGGAGCTGCCCGTGGAGGAGATCGCCGCCCGCGCCGACCTCGAACTGGAGCAGGCGCAGAAGGTCGTGGAGATACTCAAGGCCGAGTTCGAATAAACCGTTTCAGAGCAACGACAAAAAAGGAGAAGACACGATATGGGGAACGAAAGAAAATTAAGGCTCATTCAGGTGGCCAAGGAATTCAACGTGGGATTGAACACCATCACGGATTTCTTGCACAAGAAGGGCATCAAGAGCGACGGATCGCCCAATGCACAGGTCGATGCGGAGACCTACGCCGTGCTCGAAAAGGAGTTCGGCGCCAACCGCAGCGCCGCCAGCGCCCGCGATTCGATCCGCGAACGCATTTCGCTCAAGCAGACGACCGTCACCCTCGACGAAGCCAAGCGACAGGATCGCGAGGAGGAGCAGGAAGTGGTCATCAAGAGCAATGTCATCAACGTGCGCGACGAGATCCAGCAGCCGAAGATTCTCGGCAAGATCGACCTCTCGCCCAAACCCAAGGCCGCACCGGCACCCAAAGCCGAAAAGCCCGAACCCAAGGCCGAGACGCCCGCTCCCGCCAAGCCGGCCCCGGCGGAAGCCGAGAAAGTCGAAAAAATCGAGAAATCGGCTGCCCCCGCAGCTCCGGAAGCCGAGCGACCGGCAGCAGCAGAGGCTGTGCCCCAACCCCCGCAGGCGGAACCCAAGCCGCAGGAAGCACCCGCGCAGCCTGCCGCCGAAGCGGCGCAGGACGAGGTTTTCCGTCCCGCCACCGCGACCCTCGCAGGGCCGCAGGTGCTCGGCACGATGGATGTCTCGGGCTTCGTGCCCGGCGGCAAGCACAAACGCAAACGCCTCTCCAAGGAGAAAGTCGACGTGACCAAAGCCCAGAAAGGCGGCGCAGGCACTCCGGGCGGCTCGGGTAGCCGCAGCGGTGCGCAGAGCGGTCAGGGAGGCCCGAACCGCGGCGGTGCCCAGGGACAGAAAGGCATTGCGGCCCAGCCCCGTCCGGGCGAGGGTCGCCGCAGCAAGAACAAGAAGAACAACCAGCCCGTCATTCGCCCCGAGGTGAGCGACGAAGAGGTTTCGAAGCAGATCAAGGACACCCTGGCCCGCCTGACGGCCAAGGGTGCCAAGAATACGGGCGCCAAGCACCGCCGCGACAAGCGCGAAGCGGCCGCCGAGCGCATGAACGAAGAGATGGAGCGTTCGGTCATGGAGCGTTCGACGCTCAAAGTCACCGAGTTCGTCACCGTGAGCGAGCTGGCCACGATGATGAACGTCGCACCCACCGAAGTCATCACGGCCTGCATGAACCTGGGTCTCATGGTTTCGATCAACCAGCGGCTCGACGCCGAGGCGCTGGCCGTCGTGGCCGAGGAGTTCGGGTTCAAGGTCGAGTTCGTCTCGGTCGAAATCCAGGAGGCCATCGCCGAAGAGGATGTCGACGACGAGCAGAACCTGCAGCCCCGTCCCCCTATCGTCACGGTCATGGGCCATGTCGACCACGGTAAGACGTCTCTTTTGGACAACATCCGCAAGACCAACGTCATCGAGGGCGAGGCCGGCGGCATCACGC
>CAMWJM010000147.1 GCA_947174575.1 uncultured Alistipes sp.
CAGATCGTACACCGACCGGCCCGCCCCGCCGATTCGCCGCGCCGCATGCCCGCTCCGACGACGGCCCGGCGCGAACTGGGCTGGACACCCCGCACGCCGCTGGTCGAAGGGCTGCGCCGCACGATCGGCTATGTGGAAAAGGAACTCTCGGGCAAAAGCCATGCAAGCATGACGTGGGCCGAGATGAATTGACGGGCACACATTTCCGAAATTCTCGCCGAGCCGGACTCGTTCGAACTATGCCGAGGCGAGAAAAAACTGCACGAAATAAAACTTATAAATTCCCTGTCTTATGGACGAATTCGACAAGATCATTTGGCGCGATGCGCTGACGCTGGTGGATTTCTTCGCCACCTGGTGCGGTCCGTGCCGCATGATGCACCCGGTGATCGACCGATTCAAACAAGAGAAGAACGGACGCATGGACGTCTACAAAATCGACATAGACGACCGCAGCATGCACGAGGTGGTAAAACGTTATAACATCGCCTCGGTGCCCACCCTGATGGTCTTCCGACGCGGCGAAGTGCTCTGGCGACGCAGCGGCGCGATGAGCTATCCCGAGCTGGTGCGGGCGCTCGAACACATCGAAAAGAGCCACCGCATCGAGCAGAGCTAACGCTCCAGACGCCACGCCAGCTCCTCGCGCAGGAAAAGCAAGGCCGGAGCATCGCCCCCGCGACCGGCAGCACGGAGCACCGTCAGCCGGCTCTCTTCGTTGCGGCTCCCCAGAACGGCCGACAAGGCCACGGCACCCTGCGCGATCAGCCGCACGGCATAATCGGGCTGCTCGCCGCGCTCGACGAGCGCGGCCCACCGAACGATGGCACCGATCGCCGCCTCGCACCACCCGATCGGCGCAGCGGGCCACCGCACGGCGGCCATAGAGGCGGCATACACGACAAGCGGCCTGCGATCCGAAATCCAAGTCTCGAACAACTGCGGAAAAACAGGACTGCGGTGCAACAAGGCGAATGCGGCCTCCTCGGCGATCTCGGAGTTGCAAAGACCTGCGGCCCAGAACTCCGCCTCGTCGACCGTAAGCGACTCGGGTACGGCGATATGCAGGGCCGCAAGGCGCAGCTCGCGGACATCCTGCCGAAAAAGCAGACGTGCGAAATCGTGATCGGGGGTCTCGGCGCGGGCGATCGTGCGCAAAGTGGGCAGGCTGACGCCATAGTTCAACCCGCAAGCGGCTCCGTAGCAACGCATTCCGTCGGCCACAGCACCGTTGCGCTGGCGACGCATCGCGGCCAGCAACGCGACCATGCGCGAGGTGGAATCCATGCCTACTTATGATGCGGAAGGGCCAACTTGACCGTACGGCCGAACTCGTAGAGCGGCAGCACGGCGCGCGCATACTCGCGGCCCGCGCAAATCACGGTGCAAGTGGAGAGGTCGGCGACGCGGCAGACGACGTTCGGCTCTTTAGGCCCGGCCTGGGGAAGAGCCGAAGCGGCATACGACGGCTCGATGCGCAGCAACACCATGTCGCCCGAAAGATCGCTCTCGGGCAACAGCCCGTCGACGGCGCTGAAGCGGCAAACGATATACTGCATCCGGTCGGCCTGGGGATAGACCACATAACGCCGGGTTTCGCTCTTGACGACCCGCTTGCCGAGGAACAGCTCCAGATAGCTCTGCTCCAAGCGCGCGATCTCGTCGAGCGCGGCCCGCAGCCCCTCGCCGAAGACATTCTCGCCGGCCTCGCCGGTAATCAGCTCCAGACGATGACGCCGCAGCGAAAAAATCGTTTTGGCAGCTTCGCGGGCAGCCTCTTCGAGCGACGAGACGGACATGGCGACCTTGTCGGGCTGCAAGCGGGTGAACTCCTCGTCGGCGACGTTATGCGCAACCACCTGCCGGGCCGGCGCGGCGGGATCGGCCGACAGATAGCAGGCATCGTCGGCCAGCAGGGCGACCGATGCGCTGCGCACGCTCCACGCAGCCTTGTCGGTCAGCGAAGCGCGCACGCCGAGGTATTTCTGCGCGAAACGGGCGTAAGGCCCGGCCACCGAACGGTCGCACTCGACCGTGACATCGACAGCCAAAACCGAGCGGGGATCGGAAACGACGATGCCGTCGGCCGTCTCGGCAGCGCCCAGCAAGGCGATATAGGGATTCTGGGCCACGGCGGCGGTCAAGCCCGCCAGGCAAAGCGCACAAAGGAGAACCGGAAATCTGAATTTCATAATCGACAAAATTTCGAACCTCTTATGCAAATGTAACGTATTTTGCGGTGGAATCAAAATTTGAGGTAGAAATCGCGTGTCAGCGCACGGTATTCGGGCGTGTAGCATTCATGCTCTCCCGTGCCGATCACCAACTCGGAAACCACAGGGAAAGCGGCGGAACATTCGGAAAGCATAATAGGCCGGCCGGATGCAGAAATCGGAATGGATTCAACAGCATCAAGAGAATCAAGCATTTCGGGGGATTCCGGGGATTCGGAGTGTTCGAGTGTTTTCGGCGCTTCGAACTCCAGCAGCACGCGTTTCGCGGGACGACGGGGCGTAGTCCGCACATCGGTGCGGCGGACAAGGCGGAGCGGGCCGCAGCAAAGCCCGATAAACCGGAGGGCCGCCTCGATAGGCAGCACCACGGCAAAACGCCCGCCGGGAGCCAGCAGCCGCACGGCGGCATCGCGCAGCTCCTCGAACGACAGACGCACAGCATGGCGGGCCGTGGTGCGGCGGGCATCGGGACAAGTCAACGAATCGACGAAAAACGGCGGATTGGAGACCACCAAATCGAACCGCCCGCCCGGCTCGAAGCACTGCACCGCCGCCTGCTCGACACGGATCCGGTCGGCCCACGGCGATTCCGCGGCATTGGCGCGTGCCTCGGCGACATCCTCGACATCGACGGCCACGACTTCGGCCTGTGCGGCCCGCTGCGCCAACATCAAGGCGATCAATCCGGTACCGGTGCCGATGTCGAGCACCCGCCGGTCGGACGGCCGCACCGAAGCCCAGGCACCCAACAACACGCCGTCGGTGCCGACCTTCATGGGCGTGGCATCCTGCCGGACGGCGAACTGCTTGAAACGGAAAGAAGACACAAAAGAGAAATATATCGGTTGAAAAACGCCCTTCTCCGCCCATACACACCGGAGAAAGGCCATATATCATTCATTCGTTTTTATCGATCCCCATGCCGAACAGGGCGAAATCGAACCGTACGGGGTCGTCGGGGTCGATCGCGCGGAGCGCGGCGGTGACCTGCTCGACGGCGCGCCAATCGTTCTGACGGCGTGTCAGCAGCCCGAGTGCACGGCTCGTGTCGCCCGTATGGACGTCCAGCGGCAGATAGAGCGCCGACATGGGTATCCGGCGCCACTCGCCGAAGTCGACGCCCCGGTCGTCGCAGCGCACCATCCACCGCAGAAACATGCACAAACGCTTGCAGGCCGCACCCTTGAGGATGGAGGAGAGGTGTTTCTCGCAGCGCGGCGCATGGTCGCAGCCGAAAAACTCGCTCCGGAATTCGGCCAGCACCCGGGGGATGCTCGCCGTAGCCTCGTAGCGACTCTCGAAGAAAGCCCCCAAGCCGCCGAAACGCTCGTCCAGACGCCGCAAGGCCAAGACGAAATCGCGCAGATCGCCGCCGTTGAACGTGCGATAGACGAAGCGGTCGAGCAGGGCCAGATCGCGGTCGGAAGCATGGCGCACGAAATCGGCAGGCGCATCGTCCATCAACCCCATCATGCGGTGGCCGCTCCGCACGATCGCCTTGCGGTTGCCCCATGCGAGGGTGGCGGCGAAGAAACCGGCCACCTCGCGATCGGCCCGATCCGTATAGCGATGAGGCACCGAAACGGGGTCGTCGTCGATAAATTCGGGCCGGTTATAGCGATCATACGACCGCTCCAGCAACTCGCGCAACTCGGGGTTCATGTCAGAGAATTCGTCCGTCGGACATGGTGATCGTGCGATCGGCCATGGCGGCCAGGCCCTCGTCGTGGGTGACGATGACGGTAGTTTGGCCCAATTTGTCGCGCAGCTCGAAGAACAGGCGGTGGATCTCCTCGCGGTTGCGCGAATCGAGGTTGCCCGACGGCTCGTCGGCCAACAGCACGGCCGGCGAATTGACGAGCGCCCGGGCGATAGCCACGCGCTGCTGCTCGCCGCCCGAAAGCTGTGCGGGCTTATGGTCGCGACGGGCGTCGAGACCC
>CAMWJM010000148.1 GCA_947174575.1 uncultured Alistipes sp.
GTGACGTGGGGCGGCGTGAAGTATCAGACCGTCACGCTCCAGGACGGCCGCACCTGGATGGCCGAGAACCTGCGCTACGTGCCCGAAGGCAAGACCGTGTCGAACGATCCGACCGACGGCAGCGGCGTATGGAATCCCTGCGATTTGAGCAAGAATGCCGATGCGAGCCGTGTCGAGACCGACGGCCTGCTGTACAGCTATCCCGTGCTGCTGGGCATGGAGGGCGAGATGTCGGACGAGAACTACGACAAGTACGAGGGTGTGCAGGGCATCTGCCCCGACGGCTGGCATGTGCCGACCTGCGCCGAGTGGCTCAAGCTGGCGGGCCAGGTGGGCAACGGCAGTCTTAAGGATCCTTCGTCGCCCTACTACGAGGCCGAGTCGATGGGCGCTCCGATGCCCGCGCTGAATGCCGATGGGTTCAACCTGCTGACTTGTAGTTATATCAATGCGGGCAGCCGTACGGCGACTCCGGCCTATATAGCCTCGGAGTCGAAGGCCGAAGACGGCGCCGGCAAGTTCGGCATGGCCTACTATGCCGGCTCGACGGGTTATCAGGTGACCTACAACACGGCGGGCGATGCGACGTCGGGGGTCAAGAACATCCAGTTCTATGCGGGTATGATCACCTATAATGCGACGTACAACCGTCTGCAGGTGGCATTCCAGGGCGGTTACGGCGCAGCTCCCGTCCGCTGCATCAAGAACGAATAGGAATAGCCTACGGAAAACCATGTACAGGGGGGCTTGCCGAAAGCTCCCCCGTGCATGTTTCCGGACTATAGCTTCGTGCGCGGGGCGCATACACACACAAACACATACAATTGAATGATACGAAAACCCAATTATTTGAAACACCTCCTGCAATGGGGCGTGCTGGCGGCTATCGTGGGCACGATCTGCTGGGGCGTGTATTCCGACACGCCGGTCGATGTCGAGAAATACTGCCCGTTCGGCGGTCTGCAGGCGTTCGGCACCTACCTGGTCAACCATTCGCTGGCCTGCTCGATGTCGATGCTGCAGATCATGATGGGCTTGGTGCTGGCCGCAGGCGTGGTGTTCTTCTCGAAACTTTTCTGCGGCTATCTGTGCCCGCTGGGTACGGTGGGCGAGACGATGGGGCGCATAGGCAAGGGCCTGCGGCTGCAGGTCGACGTGCCCGCAGGCAGCGCGGCCGACCGCTGGTTGCGCGCCGTGAAATATGTGCTGCTCTTCACGATCCTCTATTTCACGCTCTCGTCGAGCGAGTTGTTCTGTAAGAAGATCGACCCCTATTATGCCGTCGCCACGGGATTCAAGGGCGAGATCGTGCTGCTGATGTCGATCACGAGCCTCGCGCTGCTGCTTCTGGGCGGTATGGTCGTGAAGATGTTCTGGTGCAAGTATGTCTGCCCGCTGGGGGCCATGAGCAACATCTTCAAGTTCCTGTCGCTGGCCGTGCTGGCCGCCGCGGCGATCTGGGTGCTCGACTACTGCGGCGTGGAGGGCGCCTGGGTGTGGGTGCTGGCCGCGGTGTGCGCGGTGGCGTTCTTCGTGGAGGCTATCCGGCTGAAGAGCAGCGTCGTGCCGCTGATGTACGTGCAGTGCGACGCGGCGCTCTGCAACAACTGCCGCCTTTGCGAGCGTAAATGCCCCTATCATATCAATATCCACGACGATGCCAAGGTCAAGCATGTCGACTGCACGCTGTGCGGGCAGTGCATCTCCTCGTGCGCCTCGGGAGCTTTGCAGGTCAACGGACATGCGGCTTGCCGCTGGGTGCCGGGGCTGCTGGCTGCGGCGCTGTTCGGCGCGGCCCTGTGGCTTGGCACGACGCTCGAATTGCCCACCATCGATGAGAAGTGGGGCGACTACGAGCAGGTCGAGCATCTGGAGACCTTCGAGATGGAGGGCCTGCAGACGATCAAGTGCTTCGGTTCGTCGAAGGCCTTCGCGGCGAAGATGCAGAACGTGCCGGGCGTCTATGGCGTGCGGACGTTCGTGCGGCGCCACGGCGTGGCGGTGACCTACGATCCCGCCGTGACCGACGAACTGAAGATCCAGGCTGCGATCTTCACCCCCACGCTGCGCAAGTATGCCACGCCCGACGAGAGCGTGCCGATGCTCGACGTGGTGAAACTGGGTGTCGAGGGGTTGCACGACCGCATGGATATGGTCTATTTCGGCATGGCGCTCCAGCGGATCAAAGGCGTATACGGTTTTTCGGCCGAGTTCGCCTGCCCGGTCGACGTGACGGTGTATGTCGACCCGGCGGCGCAGATCGACCGGACGGCTTTCGCCCGCGCGATCGACGCCAAGGAGTTGGTGATGAAGGTCAAGGACGGCGAAAAGACGATCCCCATGCACACCGAACTGAAAAGCTACTCGGCCGAGGGCGGACAGGTGTCGCGCGAGGAGTTCGCGGCGATCATGTTCCGCGATGTCGAGAAGTTGGCGGGGCGTTTCGTGGCCAACCTCGAAAAGTGGGGCGACGACGCGGCTTTCCCCAAGGCGGTGTATGAAATGGAGGTGCCGATGATCGACAAACCGCTGGTGCGTCAGGCGATACCTTATTTCAAGAGCTTCCTTTCGTGCACGGACGGCATCGTCGCGATCGATTTCGTGCTGCACGGCACTACGCCCGTCATGCGGATACACTACGTACGGTCGATGTGGAACGATGCGCGCATCTGGAGCGACATTTTCCAGGCCGAGAAGTGGACGCTGCGCATGGCCGACGGCACGTTCCAGGAGGCCGATCCGCGGCTGAAGTTCCCCGATCAGGGGCGTACGGTCGCACAGAAAAAGAAGTAGAAACGATCGGAGGCGGCCGTCGTCCATGGCGGGCGACGGCCGCCTTGCGTATAAAAACGGTTGAATGATGAAACGGATATGGGCGCTGGGCGCCCTCTTGCTGCTGGTCGCCGGGTCGGCGCGGGCCGACGAAGGGATGTGGCTCGTGCAGCGGCTTCGGGAGATCTACCCCCGTATGCGGGCCGAAGGGCTGAAGCTCTCGCCGCAGGCGATCTACGACGAGGAGTCGGCCGCGCTGGCCGATGCCGTGGTGGCGGTCGACGGCGGCATGGGTTCGGGAAGCATGATTTCCGACCGGGGGCTGATGATTACCAACCACCATGTGGCGTTCAGCGACATCTGCGCGCTGTCGACTCCCGAGCACAACTATCTGGAGGAGGGTTTCTGGGCGCGCGAGCAAGGCGACGAAATCCCCGTCGCGGGCAAGAGCGTCGCGTTTCTGCGCCGGGCGGTCGACGTGACGGCCGAGGCGCAGGCGATGATCGCCGAGCGCAAGGCGGCCGGAGCGTGGGGCAAGATGGCGATGCGCCGGCTCTATGCCGATCTGGAGAAGAAGTACGGCGCCGAGACCGATTGCGAGGTGTCGTGCGTGGCGATGTGGGGCGACCGGCTCTTTTTGATGTGCTACTACGACGTCTATCGCGACGTGCGGCTGGTGGGGGCGCCTCCGGTGTCGATCGGCTCGTTCGGCGGCGACTACGACAACTGGGGCTGGCCCCAGCACAAGGGCGATTTCGCGCTCTATCGCGTCTATGCCGCGCCCGACGGCCGTCCGGCGGCGTACAGCCCCGACAACGTGCCGCTGAAGCCTCGCCGCGTGTTGAGCGTGGCGACGCGAGGGGTGCACGACGGCGATTTCGCCATGGTGGTAGGCTATCCGGGTCGCACGAACCGCTATGCCTCGTCGTATGCGATCGAAGAGAAGCAGCAGGTGCGCAACCCGATCGTGGTGAAGAACCGACACGAGCGGATGGATATTCTGCGCCGCCACATGGAGCGCGACCCCGAGGTGCGCATGGCCTATTCCGACGCCTATTTCGGGTTGAGCAACTATGCCGACTATGCCAAGTGGGAGAACAAGTGCCTGCAGCGGTTCGGCGTGGCCGACATCCGGCGCGAGGAGGAGCGGGCCATGCAGCGGTGGATCGACGCCGACCCAGCGCGGCAGGCCGAATACGGCACGCTGCTGGCCGATCTGGAGCGCGGCTACGGTGCGCGGCGCGATGCCGAGCGGCATCTCAACCACTTCCGCGAATCGTGGCTGGGGCCGAGTCAGGCGCTGCTGGCGGCCAATCGGATCGTGTCGTTTCTGGACAAGCTCGACCGTCAGGGCCGCGATACGCTGCGGCTGACCGACCG
>CAMWJM010000149.1 GCA_947174575.1 uncultured Alistipes sp.
CCCCGTGCGCAGCAGCATCTTGGCCTTGGTGATGCGGTATTCCTTCAGCAGCTCGACGGGCGATTTGCCCGTGAGGCTCTTGAGCTTGTTGTACATGGTGGTGCGGCCCAGACCGAGATGCGAAGCCAGCTGATCGATCGTGAGATCGGAGTTTTCGATATTCTTGCCGAGCCACGACATGACGTTCTTCATGAACTCCTCGTCGCGGTCGGTGACGACGACATCCTCGACGACCAGTTCGGCGATCTTGTTGCGGGCCGACTGCGAAGAGAACTTCTCGAAGAGCATGCGCCGCCGGGTCAGCAGGTTGTCGATCCGCGCCAGCAGCAGCTCGATGCTGAACGGCTTGGTGATGTAGCCGTCGGCGCCGAACTCCATGGCTTTCAGCCGGTCGTCGGGCGAATGCTTGGCCGTGAGCATGACGATGGGGATGTGGCTCATGGTGAAGTCGTGGCGCACCTTGTCGATCAGCTCGATGCCGTCCATGCGGGGCATCATCAGGTCGGTGACCACGATGTCGGGCATCTGGCTGCGGATCTTCTCCAGCGCCTCGACGCCGTCGTCGGCCTCGATGACGTCGTAGGTGTCGATCAAGCTGTTGTAGATGAACACCCGCAGCTCGGGATTGTCCTCGACGAGCAGAATCTTCTGGGCATCCTTGGGCGGCTGCACGTCGGTGCGGCGCTGGCTGTCGGGCGAGGTGAAGTCGCTGACCATATAATCGGCCTTGTCGTGGCCGGCGGCACCCGAAAAATCGATCTGCTCCATGCCGAAATGGGCATTGCCCATTTTGAACTTGACGGTGAAAGCCGAACCCTCGCCGGGACGGCTCTCGACGGAGATTTCGCCATGGTGCAACGTCATGATGTCGCGGCAGAGCGACAACCCGATACCCGAACCCTTCATGTGCGAATCGACGGCCCGCGAAGCCTGGACGAATCGATCGAAAATAGTCCCCAGCTTGTCGCGCGGGATGCCGATGCCCGTGTCGCGCACGGTGAGCGTCACGCACTCCTCGGCATCGCGCTGGGCGATGATGACCTCGATTTTGCCGCCCGAAGGAGTGAATTTCAGTGCGTTGGAGAGCAGGTTGTAGACCACGCTCTCGATCCGCTCGATGTCGACCCACACCAGAATCGACCGCCGCGACACGGTGAACAACAACTCGATATGCCGTTCGGAAGCCATTTCGCGGAAGTCGTCGAGCGCATCCTCGACCACGGGTACCAGGTCGACGCGCGAAATCTTCAGTTCCATCTTGTCCTTGACGATCTTGCGGAAATCGAGCAGCTGGTTGATGAGTGTGAGCATCCGCTTGGCATTGCGATGCGCCAGGGTCAGGCTGCTTTTGCCGCGCGGCGAAAGCGGGTCGTGCCGCTGCACGTCCTCGATGCCGCCCAGGATCAAGGTGATCGGCGTACGCAGCTCGTGCGAGATGTTGGTGAAGAAACGCAGCTTGAGATCGGTCATGTCCTGCTCGACTCGGGCGTCGCGCCGAATGCGCATGACCGAGTAGACCGCGCGCCAGGCGACGCAAATGCACGCCACGGCCAGCAACACATAGAACAACTTGGCCCACCACGTCAACCACAGGGGCGGCCGCACGGCAATATCGATGGCGATCCCCTCGTCGGCGGCATCGACGTTGCCCACGAACGCCTTGACCAGCAACCGGTAATCGCCGACGGGCAAGTTGGAATAGGAGGCGCGGTTGACGTTGCCGGCCAGAATCCAATCGGAATCGTACCCCTCCAGCTTGTACATGTAGCCCACGGCATGCTGGATCGCCTGGTTCAACGAAGCGAACGATATTTGGAAATTGGAGAAATCGTGGGGCAAATCGATCCGCCCGCTCTCGGTAACGGAGACGGCCAGCGGCGCCCCTTCGCCCGAGACGACGGGTTTGTTGCGCACATCGAACCCGGTGAAGCACAGCCGATAATCGATCTTCGTATCGCGCATCTTGGCCGGATCGAAGCGGTAGAGCTTGCGCCCGCCGCCGAAAACGACGTTGCCATCGGCAGCGACGGCCGCCGTGGCCTCGCTGAAGATGACGTTGCGCATGTTGTCGTAGAGGTTATAGTTGTAGAATATCTCGCGCCGGGGGTCGAACCGCGACACGGCGTTGTGCGTGGCGACCCACAGATCGCCCGCGGCATCCTCGGTCAGAGCCATGCAGATGTTGCCGGGCAGGCCGCGCGAACGGTCGTAGGCCACGAAACGCGGCACTCCCGCAGCATCGTATCCGGCGATGAGGTTCAAGCCGCCGCCATAAGTCGCCAGCCAGACCCGGCCCTGCGAATCCTTGAGCATGTGGATGATGTCGTTGTTGCCCAACGACCCGGCATCGCCGGGAATCTTCTGCGCAAGACGGAATTTCATGCGCTTGACGCTCTCCGAAGGATCGAACACCAGCAGTCCGTCGACCGTGGCGGCCAACATCCGACGAGGCCCGTCCAAGAGGAGCCAGCGCACGCGCCCCGCCTCGTCGATGGGATAACTCTTCAGGCTGTTGCCGGCATGGACGAACCGCCCCTCCTCGGCCTGCTCCAAGAGATCGATGCCGCCGCCGTAGGTGGCGACCCAGATGCGGCCCTCGGCATCCTCCTCGACGGAATAGACCTGGTCGTTGTTCAGCGACCACGCATCCGCGTCGGAATGCAGATAACGCCGCTGGCGATAACCGACGCCGTCGGGCATAAGCCGCAGCAGCCCGGCGCCCTTGGTGCCGACCCAAATGTCGCCGCGGGAGTCCTCCTTGAGCGTGTAGATCATCCCGGGCGACGAGGCGAGCCGATAGACCGGCCGCCATGCGGCATCGTAAGCGATCAGCTCCCCGTCGCGCGTACCGACCCACATGCGGTCGCGGCTGTCACGGAGCAAGGCCCGGATTTCGCCCTTCAGCTCGGAAGCGCCCCGCTTCGCATCGAGCAGCGGGAACGCCTCGGCCGGCTGACGCAGAATCACGGCCCGCCGCAGGCCCCGCTCGTAATAGGTCGAGAGCCACAACACGTCGTCGCGCACATCGAAAGCCACGACGGCATTGGTCATCTGGCAGTCGGAGCGCTCGGGATCGTTGAAAAACGGCTCGATACGGTCGTTCTCGCGGTCGTAGTAACCGAACCCGTAATTGTTCATCTTGACCCAGAGCCGCCCGCCGCTCTCGGCGATGTGCGTGAGCGTATCGAGGTTGTAAGAGACCGTATAAGGCTTCTGTTCGAAATGCTTGTAATCGCGGGTAGCGGGATCGTAGCGCGTGATGCCCGTAGCCGGAGTGGTCACCCACACCACGCCGTGGGAATCGACGTCGAGCTTGCGGATCCGCGACGGACGGGCACCGCGCGGCCTCAAAGGCACGAGGCGATCCTCCGCCGCCCTGTACAACTCGCCGGTACGGCTGCCCACGTAGACCTCGCGATGCGCCTTGTCGACCGCCATGCAACTCAACCCGGAGCGCACCCCGGGGAACTCGCAGACGCCCGAGCCGTCGCATTCGGCCCGCACGAACGACGACCGCGAAAGCGCATAGACATGCTCGCTGTCGGCATCGAAAGCCGTGATCGCCTCCCGCGTACGGTAAATCCGGCGCAGGCTGTCGGGCGCGGAAGCCGCCACATAATCGAGCGCTCCCTCCTCGGAAGCGACCCAGGCATTGTCCTGCCCGTCGACGAACAGAGCGGCGACCTCCCCGCCCAAAGCCTCCGTGCCGAAGAGCGCGTCGACCCGCACGGGCGAAGCGTCGGCCCGCCCCGCGAACCGCACCAGCCCTACGCCCGAAATCGAGACCCAGGTGTTGCCCCGACCGTCGTGCCGGCAGCACGAGGCCCGATAGTGCTTGGAATCGACGCCCTCGATCCGGGCGGCCACATCTTCGAACCGCTCGGTATAGCGGTTGAAACGATAGATATGCAGATTATAGGTCGTGAACCAAAGGTGACCGTCGGAATCCTCGCTCACCGAGATGAACCGATGGTGCGACAAGGGCGAATAATCGGCCGGCGTGGTGCTGAAATTCTTGAATCCGTAGCCGTCGAAGCGGCTGACGCCGTACCAGGTGCAGACCCACACGAACCCGCGCGAATCGGTGTAGATGTCGGCGATGCGGTCGTGCGTGAGGCCGTCGAGCGCGGAATAGTACTGGAA
>CAMWJM010000150.1 GCA_947174575.1 uncultured Alistipes sp.
GAAGATTACTTTATTGTAGAAGTACCTTTCGATTCTTTGGATAAGGAGTTGCGGCCGTTTGCACTCCGTGTTTCTCCGACCCTTGCTGATAAGTTGTTCCGCCATTCGGAACGCACCTACATCGACAACCAGGCGTTTTTGCTTTGGATGAATTCCAAAGACGAATTCGCAGAGTTTCAGCGACAGAATACCTCCCAATCCGGTGAAACTATCATCGAAATCGAATTATGAACTGCATGAATACAACCGCGATTTGGCGGAAAATCGAAAGGCTGTTGGAAAAGACCGAGCATAGCGATTATGTCGCGATTTTCCGGGACGATTTTGAAGAAGCAATGAAGGATGCTTCGGATTTCGCATACATTGAAATCGAAAACATCGCATTTCCCGACTTGCTCGAAAAATTGCGCAATGAGTTGGCGGCATTACCCATGAAATCAGCACGAAATAGTGTGGTACGGATAGGCACTACTTCTGATGGCGCCGAGGGTAGATTGTCGTGTGATAATGTGTGCAGCTTGTTGAAAACAGTCCAAGAGTTTACTTCCGGTGCCAACCTTATTTGGGGGCTGGATGTAGACCCTGCCATCTCTTCGGGATGTTACTCCGTTGCGGTAATGTTGGCTCGGTAATACCCACTCTTGCATAAAACGAGTGGCTGCGGAGTGAGTAGCAAGAAGAACCGCCATCGGATTCGCAGATTATTGGATTTTTTATTATTTTTGATAAATTTTGTATAAGTATGCCCGAACTGAAGATTTCCCAATCGCTGAACAAAGCCTATCGGCAAATCAAAATCGAAAAAGCCGATTTCGATCGGTTCAAGGAGAAGCTACAACATCTTTTCGACCAGTTGAAAGAAAACGAGACGGAAGAAAAGATGAAAGGCGACATCATGGATTTCCTGAAAATGTCGTTTTATGCTCCGACATATAAAATCGCGCCGAACGGTCGCATCGACTGCGCCATTCATATCGGCGATAGTTCGGAGGCTCCCGTCGGCGTGATATTCGAGGTCAAAACTCCGAATTCGCCCGAAATGATCGTTCGCAACGATATCAACCGGAAGGCTTTGCAGGAAATCGTGCTGTACTATCTTCGCGAACGGGTCGAGAAAAAGAACATCCAGTTGAAGTATCTTGTTGCGACCAACATTTTCGAATATTTCGTCTTCGATGCCCACGAATTCGAAAAGCTGTTCTTCGGCAACAAGAAACTCATCAAAGAGTTCACGGATTTCTCTTCGGGCAGTTTGGCGGGCAATACCACGGATTTTTTCTACAAGGAGATCGCCGCGAAATATATCGATGCGGTCAAAGACGAGTTGACCTACACCTATTTCGATCTTCGGGATTACCGCGACTATTTGCGTTCCGGCAACGATAAAAAGCTGATCGGATTATACAAAATATTCAGCCCTGTTCACCTGTTGAAACTTCCGTTCCAGAACGACAGCAATTCCCTGAACAAGAATTTCTATTCGGAGTTGCTGCATATCATGGGACTCGAAGAGGTCGGGGACAAAGGGAAGCGCGTCATCATGCGGAAAAATTCGGCAGAGCGGAACGAGGCTTCGATGATCGAAAATACGATCAATGTGCTCGATGCCGAAGACCGATTGCACCATGTCGAAAAGCTGGAATCTTATGGGCCGGATCGGGAAACTCAACTATTTAATATTGCGCTGGAACTGTCGATCAACTGGATCAACCGCATCCTGTTCCTCAAATTGCTTGAAGCGCAAATGATCAAATATCATAAAGGCGATCAATCCTATGCCTTTATGAATCCGGCCAACATCGCCGATTACGATGAGCTGAACCGACTGTTCTTTCAGGTGCTTGCGCGGAAAACAGATGCGCGGACCGATACCATCAACAGCCGCTATGGCAAGGTTCCTTATCTGAACAGCTCTCTTTTCGAAGTAAGTCGTTTGGAGGATGCGACGATCCGCATCAGCAACCTTGAAAATTTGGAGCTGCCCGTCTGGTCGGGAACCGTACTCAAAGAAAACAATAAGCCGAGATACCGCAAGCTCTCGACTTTGCGGTACCTGCTGGAATTCCTCGATGCCTACGATTTTGCGAGCGAGGGGACGGAAAGCATCGAAGAGAAAGCGAAAACCCTGATCAACGCTTCGGTGTTGGGCCTTATTTTCGAGAAAATCAACGGACATCGCGACGGCTCGGTGTTTACGCCCGGCGCCATTACGATGTATATGTGTCGCGAGGCGATCCGTAAGGTGGTCGTTCAAAAATTCAACGAACATTTCGGTTGGCATTGTGTCGATTACGATGAGCTGAAGAATAAGGAGATCGAAGACTTGCAGGAAGCCGACCGCCTTGTGAATTCGATTCGCATCTGCGATCCGGCCGTAGGCTCCGGACACTTCCTTGTATCGGCATTGAATGAAATCATCGCGACGAAATTCGACCTCGGCATTCTGCTCGACTGCGACGGGCGGCGTATCAAGCGGCAAAACTATCAGATCGCAATCGAAAGCGATGAATTGATCGTTACCGATGCGGAAGGAGACGCATTTACTTATATACCCGGCCATCCCGAGTGCCAGCGTATTCAAGAGGCCCTGTTCAAAGAGAAACGGATTATTATCGAGAATTGTCTTTTCGGTGTCGATCTCAATCCTAACTCGGTGAATATTTGTCGTCTGCGCCTGTGGATCGAGCTGCTGAAAAATGCGTATTATACGCGGGAAAGCGATTTTACGGAATTGGAGACGCTTCCCAACATCGACATCAATATCAAATCCGGCAACTCGCTGCTTCATCGGTTCGACCTGAAAGAAAATATCTCGCAAATCTTGCACGCTACGGGAATTACGATTGCCGAATATAAGAATACGGTTGCCGCATACAAGAATGCGCATAGCAAGGACGAAAAGCGCAAACTCGAAGAATTGATCGTCAGAATCAAGACGACCCTCAAAACGGACATCAATAAGCGCGATCCCAAACAGACCAGTCTTTTGCGCTATCGCCGAGAGCTGTCGGATTTGCAGGGGCAGGAACTCTTTGCCTCCGAATGGACTGCCAAACAGCTGTCGGAGAAGCGTAAACGGGAAAAGAAACTGAACGAAGAGATCCGAAAACTCGAAACGTATTTCGCCGAAATCGAGTCGAACAAAATGTATCTCGGGGCATTCGAGTGGCGTATAGAGTTTCCCGAAATATTGGATGACGAGGGTAACTTCGTCGGTTTCGACTGCGTGATCGGCAACCCTCCGTACATCCAGCTTCAGTCGATGGGCCGGGAATCCGAAATCCTCGGTCGCATGGAGTATGCAAGCTACGAGCGTACCGGAGATATTTATTGTTTGTTCTACGAACTGGGTATGAAACTGCTCAAACCCGACTGTCTGCTTTCTTTCATTACGTCGAATAAATGGATGCGGGCCGGTTACGGAGAATCGTTGCGCCGTTATTTCGTAGAGCATACCGACCCGATCCAACTGATCGACTTTGCCGGCACCCGTGTCTTCGATTCTGCGACCGTCGACGTAAATATCCTTACACTGGTCAAACGAGCCAACTCCTTTGTAATAGATTCATGTTCAATCGGAAAGGACGGATTCGAGATAAATAAATTGAGCGATTATTTTAGAGAAAATCTGACTAAAACAGAATTCCGGAATAGCGACAGCTGGGTTATTTTGTCTCCGATCGAACAAAGTATCAAACGCAAAATCGAGGAAATAGGTACGCCTTTGAAAGATTGGGACGTCAATATTTATCGTGGTATTCTCACAGGATATAACGACGCATTCATCATATCGGGTGAAAAACGGAACGAATTATTGGCCGCCTGCACGACTGAAGAAGAGCGAATGAGAACTGACGAACTTATACGACCGATTCTTCGCGGCAGAGACATCAAAAGGTACAACTATGAGTTCGCGGATTTATGGTTGATCAATACCCATAATGGTATTAAAGAGAAAGGTGTAAGTCGAATAAACATAGACGATTACCCGGCCGTGAAAGCACATCTGGATCGATATTGGGGCCAAATTTCCACTCGGGCCGATAAAGGTGATACACCATATAATTTACGTAACTGCGCATATATGGACGATTTTAATAAGCAGAAAATTATATGGAAGATTATTGGTAATCAGATGGCA
>CAMWJM010000151.1 GCA_947174575.1 uncultured Alistipes sp.
GCCACATGCAGGAACGGGTGGTAGTCATCGACGGTCATCAGGCGTTCGGCCGGCAGCAGATCGAGCGCGTCGTTTTGCTGCGGATATTCGTCGCGGTGGATCGGGAAGAACTTCACGGGCGACGCATCCGTCCAGCTCTGCAGGATCGTCGCCGGCAGCAGCGGCTTGCGGTAGTCGATTTCCAGCGTGTTGAACATCCGCCGGGCCGCCCGCTCGGCCCAGCCGGCCCCGCCCGTACGGATTTCGAGCGTGAATCCCTGTCCCGACGCGGTCAGCAGCCGGGCCGTACCCTCCAGCAGCACGCTGTCCTCGGCCTGCAGCGTCGCCGTGTGGAGCGCGGCGTTGAACCGTGTGCCCGTGTGCGGATCGCACGGGTCGCCCAGCAGCGTGCGGTTGCGCGGCGTCGGAGGCAGCTCTAACCGCAGCGAGCGCCCTTCGCGGCCGGCTTCCGCATCGGAGGTCTTGTTCGCGTCGTAGCCCGGCACGCCGTACGACGCGGCTCCCAGATCGCAGCGCTCGCCGTCGAGGAGCAGTTGCATCGTCAGTTCCATAGGCGTTCGGTCGTTCGGCAGGGCCGGATTTCGATTTCCATACAACTCAACACCCCGTGGCGATGGACGACGGCCTGGTCGCTCACCACGTCGACCTGGCGATAGCCCTCGCCGTCGACGATCCACACCTCCGGCGCCGCGAGGATTTCCGACAGGATTTCCAGCATCGCGCGGCTCTCGTAGGCCGAGCGGAGCCGCAGGAGCTGCTGCCGGTCGGTGCCGATCGTCGTATAGCCTTCGGGGCCGTAGATGCGGGTTTTCTGCGTCTCCACCGAGGCCGACAGCTCCACCGGGAAAGTGTAGTGTTCGAGCGATCCGGCCCGGCTGTGCCACGCGATCCGCCGGGCACCCCGGGTCGCCGGCACCAGCGTGTACTCCACCTTGCCGCAGGCACCCAGGTCGAGGGTCAGCCGCTCCGCGTCGGGGAACTCCGAGGTGTCGAGTCGGAAGAGTTGGAGTCCGGTGTTCCAGGTGGTGTAGGTGCGGGTTTGGGTGCCTGCGGGGCCTTGGGCCGTGACGGTCGCTTGCGGTGCCTCGTCGACGAGCAGGGCGATTTCGTCGCATTCGCCCGGGGCGATCAGGCGTTGGAGCGGCATCGTCGTGAGCAGCGACGACATCGGGGCTTCGATTTCGGCCGCATAGCAGACTTTCACCGAGGAGGAGAGTGGCCGGGTCGGGTCGTCGAGCGCGGCGACCTCGATCGTCACCGGGATTTTGCGGTCGGCGGCCGACACGAAGCCGGTTTGTGCGGATTGCGGCGCGAAGCGGATGCAGCGGCGTACGATAGGGGCCAGGTCGAACGTCGCGTCGGTCGTGTTCGCGAAGCGCCGGGCACCGAGCAACCGGCCCGTCAGCGCGTTTTTCACCGCGATGTCGATCGTCTGCGGCCGATCGCTCGTTATGCGGCATTCGGCCCTGCGCCAGGTCGGCGTGTACTCGGGCGGCATTGTGTGGAACGAAAGCATACTGCAA
Source organism: uncultured Alistipes sp. (assembly GCA_947174575.1). GTDB lineage: Bacteria > Bacteroidota > Bacteroidia > Bacteroidales > Rikenellaceae > Alistipes. Next base: position 1,524 of record CAMWJM010000151.1, read on the forward strand.
AAAATGTAAAGGGTCTTCTTCGTTTTCGTGCGGTCTTCTCCATACTCGGTACAGCTCGGTTGTGCTCCGCGCTCTGCCGGGAAACGGTGCGTCGACCGTCGGGCCGAACGGCGATGCGGCCCATGCGGTTTTCGCTGTCGATAAAACGTCGAAAACCCGTCGAAAAAATGTTGAAAGATGTGGATTGCGATTCGTAGCGGATTGAGAATCAATCCTCGACAGAGTGTCGATAACTTGCGCTGCGCAGCGGCTTTACGGTCGAATCGTGGGGCAAATATACCTCGGCGCCGACCCCTTTGTCAAGTTTTCGGGCTGTTTTTTGCCGACTTCGTGTAAAAAACTACCGATTTTTGTATAACTTTGTCCCACGAACCAATTTTTATCTCTTTATGGATGATGGCCATAGTTCTGCGTACAGTCGCCGCGTCGCCGTTCGGTGCGATGCCGCCGTGCATCTATGGTGCCGCGCCTGCAGATAGTCTGCGGGCCGGATCGTCGTCGTTCGTTTCCCGCCTTTTCGAGGTTTCTTCGAGGTTCAATCCCGGCTGAAGGGGTCGACCGGTGCATGTGCGCCGCTCTTCGTCCACGGATTCGGAAACTTTTCAGAAAGGCCTTTCATGATTACCATCTACCTCAAGCAGTACAACAAGATCATCCGCAATGCCGACACCAGGCTCTTCGACGAGCTGGGCTACGACGACATCCTGTGGATCGACATGTTGCTTCCCACGATCAAGGAGCAGAAAGCCGTCGAGAACTTCATGGAGATCAGTCTCCAGACCAAGCAGCAGGTCGAGGAGATCGAATCGACATCCAAGTATTCCGAGACGGAGAACGCCATCATCTCCAACTCCAACTTCTTCGTGCCCACGGGCGACTCGTTCGTCGTCGAACCCGTGTCGTTCATCATCTCCAACGAGGGCGTGCTGGTCTCCGTGCGCGGGGCCGAGTCGCGCACGTTCCGCGAGACCGAGAAGCGCCTGCAGATGAACTACCGCAGTTATCCGACAGGTTACCACCTCTTCATCTCGCTCCTGGAGGTGCGCATCGACTTCGATGCCGACATGGTGGAGCTGGTCTCCAAGCAGGTCGCGGCCCTTTCCAAGGCGATCAACTCCGAGGATTCGATCGACAAGGAGGTGCTCCACCGCATCAGCGCCCTGCAGGAGAGCACCATGTCGCTGCGCGAGAATATCTTCGACCGCCAGCGCGTGCTGTCGGGCATTCTGCGCTCCGAGCGCTTCCCCAACGACATCTACCCGCGTCTGCAGTTGATGATCAAGGACGTCAATTCGCTCATCAGCCATGCCGACTTTTCGTTCCAGCGTCTCGACTACATCCAGGACGCGGCCTTGGGTTTGATCAACATCGAGCAGAACGAGATCGTCAAAATCTTCTCCGTGGCTTCCGTGATCTTCCTGCCCGCCACGCTCATCGCCTCTATGTACGGCATGAACTTCAAGTATATGCCCGAGTTGGACTGGTCCTGGACGCTTCCCAACGGGTGGGTGCTTCCCACCGGCTACCTCTTCGCCATAGGCCTCATGATCTTCTGCTCGGGTCTCACGATCTGGTTCTTCCGCTACAAAAAGTGGTTGTAAACCGAATGAAAGTTGAAAAGCGAAAACAAACCGGCTTTTAACCTTGCTTAACTTTTAATTAAAGTCGAAAATACTTCGGCTTCAATGCTCAAATAAATTTGGCATTGCACTCGGCTCTTCGTATCTTTGGCTGCGCCGAAGATACTTCAGTCTCGGCATAATCAAGCTATCGCTTGCTTCTGCGCTCGACTTTTCGTATCTTTGCCCTATTCCTATCGGTTCTATGCTCGAAAAGTTGGCCAAACAAACTGCCGTCTATGGCATCAGCACGATCGTCGTGAGGTTCTTGAGCTACCTGCTCACGCCTTACTACACGCGTGTTTTCGGGCAGGAGACCTACGGCATCGTCACCGACGTCTATGCGCTCATTCCGCTGGCTCTCACCTTGCTGACCATGGGTATGGAGTCCAGCTATTTCCGCTTCTCCGCCAAGGCCGACCGGGCCGGCGGCGATGTCGCCGGGGCCAAACGGCGCCTTTTCGCCACCACTTGGGGCATCACGTCGCTCGCGGCGTTGCTCTTCTTCGCCTCGATCGCAGTATTCCGTACGCAGGTTTCCCGGTGGATGGGCGAGGCCTACGTCGCACATCCCGAGTATGTCGTCTGGGTCGGCGCCATCGTCCTTTTCGATGTCTGGGCCTGCATTCCTTTTTCGCGGTTGCGCGAGCAGGGGCGGGCCATGACTTTCGTCGGCATCAAGGCGATCAATGTCGTGCTCAACGTCGTGCTGGCATTCGCTTTCGGCGCCGCCGGGCTGTTCGCTTCCGACTTCGGCGTGGGGTGGGTCTTCGTCGCCAACCTCGCGGCCAGCGTCGCCACGTGGGGCATCATGCTGTCGACCGTCGACCGCACCGTACCCAAAGTCGACGGCCGTCTGCTCGTCTCCTTTTTCGCCTATTCGCGGCCGCTGCTCGTCTTCGGTCTCGCCGGTACGGCCAACGAGTTCCTCGA
>CAMWJM010000152.1 GCA_947174575.1 uncultured Alistipes sp.
ACGACATCGCGTCGATTTCGGTCTTGAAAGACGCTGCCGCCTGCGCCATCTACGGCGCCCGGGCCGCTTCGGGAGTCGTGCTCATCACGACCAAGAGCGGCAGTAAGGACAAGGTGCGCGTCTCGTACAACGGCTTCTTCTCGTTCAACACGCCCGGCAACATGCCCGAGCGTCTGCCCGCGTGGGAGGAGCAGGCCATGATCAACGAAGGCCGCGTCAACGCCGGCGGTTCGCCCGAGTGGAGTCCCGAGCAGGCGTCGTGGGTCGGCAACCCCAACTTCAACTATCGTCCCAACAACACCAACGGTCGCTGGGATCTCTTCGAGGCGACGAACTGGGTGGCCGAGGGCACGAAGAAGTTCACCACTTCGCAGAGCCACAACGTTTCGGTGTCGGGCGGCGGCGAGAAGTACGACTACCTCCTTTCGGCCGGCTACTACACGAAAGACGGTCTGCTGAAGTACGGCCCCGACGGCAACGACCGTTACAATCTGCGCCTGAAGACCAACGCCAAGCTCAACGACCACATCGACCTGGGCGTGCAGGCCAGCTACGAGGGGCAGTTCAAGGAGCAGAACCCCTACGGCTCGAAGAACATCCTGGCCCGTCTCTACCGCGTGCGCGGCCGTCAGCCGATCTTCAATCCCGAGGAGGACATCAACGAAAGCCCCTACAACGGCGACTTGCAGGTGAATGCCATCGACCTGATGAAGAACGGCGGCATCACCAAGACCCGCTTCGAGTCGTTCACCGGCAAGGGCGAGCTGACGATCAAGGACTATGTGCCGGGTCTCGCCCTGAAGTTGAGCGCCAGCCGCCGGGCCGGTTTCTACCATGAGGCCAAGAACATCCGCACGCTGATCTGGTACGACCGTCTGGGACAGGCGGTCCGCAACAAAAACGGCGATCCCAACTCGATGGAGCGCAAGAAGAACTTCGATTACCACGACAACTTCGAGGCCCTGCTGACCTATCATCTGGAGAAGAAGCGCCACAACCTCGACGTGCTGGCCGGCGTCTCTTACGAACGTTACCGCAAGGACGAAATGACGGGTTGGGCGCAGAAACTCATCTCCAACGACTTCTTCTCGTTCAATTACCACGACACCTCGTCGGTCGACAACACCAAGGTCTCCGACAACATCGAGACGTGGGGCATGATGTCCTACTTTGGACGCGTGAACTACAATTTCGACAATCGCTACCTCTTCGAGGCCAACATCCGTTACGACGGTTCGTCGCGGCTGGCTCCGGGCTACCGCTGGCATGCTTTCCCCTCGTTCTCGGCCGCCTGGCGTCTGAGCGAGGAGAAGTGGTTCGACGTGCCGGTCATCAACAACCTCAAGCTCCGCGCTTCGTGGGGCCAGCTGGGCAACGGCGCCGTGCTGGGTCTCTACGACTACATCGCCTTGATCCAGAGCAATGTGGCGATGGGTACGACCAACTACTACCAGAGTGCGATGGCCTCGCGCAGCAAAACGTGGGAGATCATCTCGTCGACGAACGTGGGTCTCGACCTCGGTCTGTGGGACAACAAACTCACGTTGAGCGCCGACTACTACTGGAAGAAGAACGACAACATGCTCGCCGACCTCGAATTGCCGAATCTGGTGGGTATCTCCGTGCCGCAGTCCAACGTGGGTCTGCTGAAGACCTGGGGCTGGGAGTTCGAGATCTCCTATAAGAATCATTGGCGCGACCTGAACTACCAGGTCAGCTTCAACCTCAGCGACAGCGACAACAAGGTCGAGCGCTACGACGGCCGTTCGACGATCTCGGCCGGTTCGGTCGACATCGTCGAGGGCTATCCGCTCAACAGCATCTGGGGCTACCGCACCGACGGCTTCTGGAGCAGCCGCGAGGAGTATCTCGCCTACAAGGAGGCGCACCCGGGCTACCAGTCGTTCAACGATGCCAAGGTTTCGGGCGGCGACGTGAAGTATCTGGCGCAGGGCGAGGCCGACCATACGATCGGCGAGGGCGGCGGCACGCCCGAAAATCCGGGCGACCTGGTCTACCTCGGCAGCTCGAACGCCCGCTATGTCTACGGTCTGACGGTGGCCCTGCAGTGGAAGGGCCTCGACTTCTCGATCATGTTCCAGGGCGTGGGCAAGCGCAACGTGCTGATCGAAGCCGGGCAGATCGCTCCGTTCGCCTACACCTACGACATGCCGTGGACGATCCACCGCGATTACTGGACCGAGGAGAATCGGAATGCTTTCTGGCCCCGCCTCTACAACTACAACGGCGACCAGTTCAACTTCAAGCCCTCGGATCGCTGGGTGCAGGACGCTTCGTTCATCCGCCTGAAGAACATCACGCTGGGTTACACCGTGCCCATCAAGAAGTCGTGCATCGAGAAGCTGCGCATCTATGTCTCGGGCAGCGACGTCTGGGAGCACAGCAACCTGCTCAAGGTCTTCGACCCCGAGGTGGGCAACAAGCCGACGGCGGGCAACACCTATCCTTTCTTCCGCACCTGGACGGTGGGTATCAACTTCACCCTTTAATCTAAAGCGACCATAAACATGAAAACGAACAAGATATTCCGGTTGATTCTGGCGGGGTTCGCTGTCGCGGGTCTGGCCGCATGCGATCTCGACATGTATCCCGAAACGACTCTCACGGACTCCTCTTTTTGGAATACCGAGAGCGACTTGCGGGGCGCCTGCAACCGCTTCTACCAGCAGATGAACGGCAACAACGACCTCGGCGACGGCTTCCGTCACGACTACCGTTCCGACGAGCTGCGCCAAAACGGCTCGGCCAACAGCACCTCCGACGGCAGCCGCACGGTTCCGTCGACCTCGGGCTGCTGGACCGATGCCTACTGGCGCATCTTCATCGCCAACAACATCCTCGAAAAGGGCCTGCGCGTCCATGTCTCGGAGGAGGTGCGCAATCCCTACTTCGCCGAGGCGCGTTTCTTCCGGGCCTACTACTATTTCGAGCTGGTCAAGAAGTACGGCGACGTGCCCTATGTGACCAAAGCGTTCGACGACACGAAAGACCCGCGGCTCGATACGCCCCGCACGCTTCGCGAGGAGGTGATCCGGCATTGCTACGACGATCTGCAGTTCGCCCTCGACTGGCTGCCGTCGGTCGATGAGTTGAGCGCTGCCGACTGGGGCAACGTCACCCGCGAAGCCGCTCTGGCGCTCGTCGTGCGCATCGGCCTCTACGAGGGTACGTTCGGCAAGTACCACGCCTTGACGAGCGACTACCGCGCCCACCTCAAGAAGAGCATCGACGCGGCCGAGGAACTCATCGCCTCGGGCAAGCACGACCTCTATCCCGACTTCGAGAAGCTCTTCCAGTTCGACGGCGAGGGCCGCCAGAACCGCGAGGCGATCTTCGTCAAGGTCTACGGCCCCAACGGCAGCGGCGCCTCGATCTATCACGGCAACTGCCGTCAGATGGAGAACGCCGTGACGGTGACCCGCAACATGGTCGACCTGTTCCTCTACACCGACGGTCTGCCGCGCGAGAAGTCGCCGATGAAAGTTTCGCCCGAAACGGGCTACGACGACATCTTCACCGATCGCGATCCGCGCCTGGGCATGACGATCTACAAGATCGGCGAGGAGGCCTACAAAGGCCCGTTCGCTCCGTTCGGTTTCAACAACGGTTACAACCTCAAGAAAGGTTTCGACTTGAGCGAGTGGACGACCAACAGCAAGGAGACCATCGACAAGATGGTGATCCGCTATGCCGAGGTGCTGATCTCCTATGCCGAGGCGCTCTACGAGTACAACGGCAGCATCACCGATGCGCAGCTCGATGCCACGGTCAACCGCCTGCGCGAGCGCGTCGGCATGCCGGCCAAGCTCTCCAATGCATTCGCCGCGGACAACGGCCTCGACCTGCGCGATGAGATCCGCCGCGAGCGCACCGTGGAGTTCATCGACGAGAACAAGCGCTACGACGACATCATCCGCTGGAAGATCGCCGAAGAGGTGCTGCCCGTCGACCTCGTCGGCGCCAAGTACAATTCGGACGAGACCTCGAAGCAGCGCGAAGACCTGGCCAAGTTCCTCACCGATGCCGAGGGCAAAGTCGAGGGC
>CAMWJM010000153.1 GCA_947174575.1 uncultured Alistipes sp.
GTTCGAGAGCCTCAATTTCCGCTATTTCGGCCCGGTCGACGGTCATGATCTGCCGGAGTTGGTACGCACGCTGCGGGCGCTGCGCGACATTCCCGGCCCCAAGCTGCTGCATGCGATGACTGTCAAAGGCAAGGGCTATCTGCCGGCCGAGCACGACAAGCCGGTGTGGCATGCTCCGGGGCGCTTCAACCCCGACACGGGCGAGCGGATCGTGGCGCAGGGTGCCGCGGCGCGCTATCAGGATGTCTTCGGCGAGACGCTGCTCGAACTGGCCGGGCTGGATGCCCGGGTGGTGGGCGTGACGCCGGCCATGCCGTCGGGCTGCTCGATGAACATCCTCATGCGGGAGATGCCTGAGCGGTGTTTCGACGTGGGGATCGCCGAGGGTCATGCCGTGACCTTCTCGGCCGGACTGGCCGCGGCGGGGATGGTGCCGTTCTGCAACATCTACTCGTCGTTCATGCAGCGGGCCTACGACAATGTGATCCACGACGTGGCGATCCAAGGGTTGCCGGTGGTGATGTGTCTGGATCGGAGCGGGCTGGTCGGCGAAGACGGGGTGACGCACCACGGACTTTTCGACCTGGCGGCGTTCGCGACGGTGCCGGGGTTGGCGATCGCGGCGCCGATGGACGAACGCGAATTGCGCGACATGATGTATTCGGCCCTGCAGGCCGGAGTTCCCTATATGATCCGCTACCCCCGGGGCAACGGAGCCGGGTCGGCGTGGCGCGGCGAGCCGTTCGAAGCGATCCCGACGGGTCGTGGCCGCAAGCTGCGCGCGGGCGCCGATGTAGCGCTGCTGACCGTGGGTACGGTGGGCAATGCGGCTGCGCGGGCGGCCGAACGGGCGGCCGCCGAGGGGGTGAGCGTGGCGCACTACGACCTGCGTTTCGCCAAGCCGCTCGACGAAGAACTGCTGACCGAAGTCGGACGACGTTTCGAGCGGGTGGTGACTGTCGAGGACGGCTCGCTGCGCGGCGGCGTGGGCGAAGCGGTGACGGCGTGGTTCAACGACCACGGATTCCATCCCGCCGTCCGGTCGCTGGGTGTCGGCGACCGTTGGATCGAGCACGGCACCCCGGCCCAACTCCAAGCCCTCTGCGGCTACGACGAGGAGCACATTTACCGAAAGTTGAAAGAGAACTCCGCAGCTTTTTAGGTACCCATTCGTTTACGGGCATCTGGGGGAGACTCTGTGGCTTGGAGGGCTTCGCTCTCGATTTGTCTTTTGTTTATGCCACCGAACACGGGATTCCGAGGGCTTCGACGCGGGCGGCGATGGCCTGCAACTCCTCGCGCGGCACTTTTTCGAGCGTGGGGCAGGGCGTATCGCGGTCGAGCGAGTAAACCATGACTCGTCGGGGGCGTATTTCGTCGACCAGACGCAGCCAAGCGGCGACTTCCGCTTCGGTGGTGTTGTCGACGGGTTCTCCGCGATATTCGCCTCTCAAAAACATCGTTTGCAAAATCATCTGTCCCTCGAAGCGTTTCATCTGTTCGACGACTCCGCGCACGGTGTAAGCCGGATTCTGCGGATTATTCATGAGTCGGGCCGTTTTGTCGAACGCCGAATCGAGCTTCAGGATGTTGTTGTCCACGCGCAGCAGCGCACGCCGCACGTCGTCGCGGTGGAGCTGCGTGGCGTTCGATAGCACCGAGACCTTGGCCGCGGGGCACAAGGCGTCGCGCAGAGCGAGCGTGTCGCCGATAATGGCTTCGAATTCGGGGTGGAGGGTCGGTTCGCCGTTGCCGGCGAAGGTGATGACATCGGGCGGCGTGCCGTCGGCGACCATGCGGCGCAGGGCGGTTTCGAGCTGTCGGCGTACCTCGTCGCGGGCATTGAAGCGTCGCACGCCGGGGTGCTCGGCGTTCCAGCCGCACTCGCAATAGATGCAGTCGAACGAGCAGAGTTTCGATTCGGTGGGCAACAGATTGACGCCCAGCGAAAGCCCGAGCCGCCGCGAATGCACCGGCCCGAAAATGATGTCGTGGAAAAGCGCTGTCATGATGCGAAGGTAGGAAAAAATTCCGACAGCCGGAAAGCACCGCCTGCGAATAGAATGCGACGCGACGGTGCCGCATCGGGGTGTTTCATGCGACGGCCGGATCGAGAAATAAGTATTTATGCGTAGTATCTGGCGTAAAAAAACGGCTATCTTTGATCGGCAAATCGCATTTATTGATATTTTTATGCTATTTTTGCGGTGCCGATACCGCGATTCGGCGCGAAAAAGACACTAAATCTTAAATTACGAATTAAATATGGTTGATATTTTTGCACGCCTCGAAAAGAATGCAGGCGGACCTATCGGTCAGTACATGGGCTATGCCCACGGCTACTATGCGTTTCCCAAGCTGGAAGGCGAAATCGGCCCTCACATGACCTTCCGGGGCAAGAAAGTGCTCAACTGGAGCCTGAACAACTATCTGGGCCTGGCCAACCTGCCCGAAGTGCGCAAGGCCGACGCCGAGGGTGCCGCCAAGTTCGGCATGGCGGCTCCGATGGGTGCCCGCATGATGAGCGGCCAGACCGTTTATCACGAGCAGCTGGAGCGCGAGTTGGCCGCATTCGTCGGCAAGGAGGATGCGTTCCTGTTGAACTTCGGCTATCAGGGCATGATTTCGATCATCGACTGCCTGCTCACCCCGCGCGACGTGGTGGTCTACGACGCCGAGGCCCACGCCTGCATCATCGACGGTCTGCGCATGCACAAGGGCAAGCGGTTCGTGTTCGGTCACAACGACATGGAGTCGCTGCGCCTGCAGTTGCAGCATGCTACCGAGCTGGCCGAGGAGCAGAACGGCGGCGTGCTGGTCATCACCGAGGGCGTGTTCGGCATGAAGGGCGACCTGGGCAAGCTCGACGAGATCGTGGCGCTGAAGAAGGATTTTCAGTTCCGTCTGCTGGTCGACGACGCCCACGGCTTCGGTACGATGGGCGAGGGCGGTCGCGGTACGGCGTCGCACTTCGGCGTAGTCGACGGGGTCGATGTGTTGTTCAACACGTTCGCCAAGTCGATGGCCGGCATCGGCGCATTCGTGAGCGGCCCGCGCTGGCTCATCAACCTTTTCCGCTACAACATGCGTTCGCAGCTCTATGCCAAGTCGCTGCCCATGCCTATGGTGATCGGTGCGCTGAAGCGTCTGGAGATCATCCGCGAGCATCCCGAGTATCAGCAGAAGCTGTGGGAGATCGTACGCGCGTTGCAAAGCAGCCTCAAGGAGAACGGGTTCGACATCGGCGTGACCAACTCGCCGGTAACCCCCGTGTTCCTGAAAGGCGGTGTTCCCGAAGCGACGAATCTGGTGGTCGACCTGCGCGAAAACCACGGTATCTTCTGTTCGATGGTCGTTTATCCCGTTATTCCGAAAGGCGAGCTGATCCTGCGCGTGATCCCCACGGCAGCCCACACGCTGGAGGATGTGAAGGTGACGATCGACGCGTTCAAGGCCGTGCGCGAGAAGCTCGAAAGCGGCTACTACGCCAAGTTGCCGATTCCGATGCGTGCCGACGAAGGTTTCAAGGTGCGATAGAACGATAAGATAGATACTCCGTATGTATGGGAATGCCGGCCTCCGCAGGGAGGTCGGCATTTTTTTAACGCTTATCCGCCCGATTCCTCCCTATTTGTTTTACCAGGGGCATCTTGCTGCAGCCTGCGGGGCACGCTTTCTGCTGCGAGCCTCCGGCGGCTGTAATCGAAGTGCGCGAATTTGCCGCTTCGGCGTATGACAGGGGACTTTTATGGTATTTCCCATCCGACCTCTTACCGGCATTCTGTATATGTCTGCCTTTCGGTATAGGGCCTTTGAACCGTGCCGATCGTTCTTTCTATGTCGTTTCGGCTATGTAGGGAGGGGTAATATTTTTTCGTTTTTGGGGCGATTTATTTTGCGGTTTGATTTTTTCGGCTTATATTTGCAATCCCGAAACGAGAGTAAGCGTTTCCCGTTGCGGCGTTTTGCGGAAATAGCTCAGTTGGTAGAGCACAACCTTGCCAAGGT
>CAMWJM010000154.1 GCA_947174575.1 uncultured Alistipes sp.
TACTGCTACGGCGCCCCCCGAGAGCTCCAGTCGTCTAGTCGTCGGCAGCGTCAGATGTGGATAAGAGCCAGACATGGGGCTGCTCGATCCGGTGCTCGCCGGGGTGATCTCCTCTACCCGGGGCCTCGCCTCGGCCGATCTGGTGCTGCAGGGCGAGCATCGCGATGCTGACCTGACGGGACGGGTGCGGGTGAGGGGCCTCTCCACGCAGGTCGACTTCACGCGGGTCGCCTATTCGGTGCCCGAGGCCGTGCTCGACGTCAAGGGCAACCGCTTCCGCGCTGCGAACGTCGCGGTATTCGATCCCGAGGGCAACCGGGGCCGCCTCGACGTGGAACTGAATTTGCAGCACCTTTCCAACATCGCCTACGACGTGCGCGTGGCGCCCGACCGGATGCTGGTGCTCAACACCACGGCGCAGGACAACGACTATTTCTACGGTCGTGTCTACGCCACGGGCCTGGCTCGCATCGCCGGCGACAAGGGGCAGGTGAGGATGGACATCGCCGCCTCGACCGACGACGATTCGTTCTTCGCCATGCCGCTCTCCAGCAAGTCGAACATCTCCTATGCCGATTTCGTCGTGTTCGAGAAACCGACGTCGGTCGATACGCTCGATCGGGTGATGCGCAAGAAACTCTCGTTCGAGCGCAAGCGGCGCCAGAAGTCGGCCGACGGCAACCGCATGGAGATCGCCATGGCGCTCGACGTGCGGCCCAACGTGGATGTGGAGCTGTCCGTGTCGGGCAACACGGTCAAGGCCCGCGGCGCCGGTACGCTCAACCTGCAGATCAATCCGCGCTCCAACGTCTTCGAGATCTACGGCGACTATACGATCCGGGAGGGTAGCTACCTGCTCTCGCTGCAGAACATCATCAACAAGCGGTTCACCATCGAGAGCGGCTCGTCGATCCAGTGGACGGGCGGCCCGCTGGACGCCGTGCTGGACATCGACGCCGTCTACAAGCTCAAGGCGTCGCTGCAACCCCTGCTGCAGGGCACGCTGCAGGGTACCTCCGACAAGATCTCCACCGACCGTTCGGTGCCCGTGGAGTGCGTGATCCACCTGGGCGACCGGCTGTCGAATCCGACGGTGTCGTTCGACGTGCATGTGCCCGCCTCCGACCCCGAGACGCAGGTGCTCATCTCCAATGCGCTCAACACCCCCGAGTCGGCCAATATGCAGTTCCTCTATCTGCTGCTGTTCAACAGCTTTCTGTCCGAGAACAACGCGGCTTCGAGTTCCAACATCGGCGCTTCGGTGTCGGCCGCCACGGGTCTGGAGTTCCTCTCCAACCAGTTGAGCAACCTGCTTTCGATGGACGACTACAACCTGGTGATCCGCTACCGCCCCAAGTCGGAGCTGACGGGCGAGGAGGTCGATTTCGGGCTTTCGAAGAGCCTGATCGACGACCGATTGATCGTCGAGGTCGAAGGCAACTACTTGATCGACAGCAAACAGGCGGTCAATAACTCGGTTTCCAACTTCATGGGCGAGGCCTATGTCACCTATCTGATCGACCGGGCCGGGGCGCTCAAGCTCAAGGCGTTCACCCAGACGATCGACCGTTTCGACGAGAACCAGGGTTTGCAGGAGACCGGCATCGGCATCTATTATAAGGAGGATTTCAACAATTTCCGCGATCTGCGCCGCCGCGTCCGCGAGCGCTTCACCAACAAGAAGCGCCAGGCCCGCCGCGCCGCCCGCAGGGCCGAGAAAGAAGAAAATGAAAACTTAAATAAATAACTGTTTATGATGACTTTTTTGCAGGCTGCCGAAGCGGCGGCTATGAGCGAGGAAACCCGCATGGGTTTGTGGACTTTGTTTACCAAGGGCGGTTGGCTGATGTGGCCGCTGCTGGCGCTGGGCGGCGTGACGATCTTCATCTTCGTGGAGCGTTTCATGGCCATCCGCAAGGCTTCGGTGCTGGACATGAACTTCATGAACCGCATCCGCGACTACATTTCCGACGGCAAGATCGGCGTGGCCGTCAATCTGTGCCGCAAGACCGACACCCCCGTGGCCCGCATGATCGAGAAGGGCATCGTCCGCATCGGGCGCCCCATGAGCGACGTGCAGACGGCCATAGAGAACGTCGCCAACCTCGAAGTCTCGAAGCTGGAGAACGGGCTGCCGTTCCTGGCCACGATCGCCGGCGGCGCGCCGATGATCGGCTTTCTGGGTACGGTGCTCGGCATGGTGCAGACTTTCATGGACATGTCCGCCGCCGGCGGTACGGTCGATCTGGGGCTGCTCTCCAGCGGCATGTACGTGGCCATGGTCACCACGGTCATGGGTCTGCTGGTCGGCATTCCCGCCTATTTCGGCTACAACTATCTGGTGGCGCGCATCGAGAAACTGGTGTTCCGCATGGAGGCCAATTCGATCGCGTTCATGGATATTCTGAATCAACCCGTTCAAAAATAGCGCATTATGGCAATCAAACACGGCTCGAAAGTCGACAAGTCGTTTTCGGCTTCGTCGATGACCGACTTGATGTTTCTGTTGTTGCTGTTTCTGTTGATCGCGACGACGCTCATCAACCCCAATGCCTTGAAATTGATGCTGCCCAAGAGTTCCAACCAGCTCAAGGACAAGGCCATGACCACCGTGTCGATCCAGCAGAGCGGCACCTCCTACAACTACTATGTGGAGCTGGAGCGCGTCGACGGTATCCGGGGCGTCGAGCGGGCGCTCCGCACGCGGCTCGACGGGCAGCCGGAGGCCACCGTGTCGCTGCATTGCGACAAGACCGTGGCCGTCGACGAGGTGGTCAAAGTGATGAACATCGCCAAGGACAACGGCTATAAGCTGATCTTGGCGACAACGGCGAACTGATGTACTACTACGATCCGAACGACCGGAAGCCTCGCCGTTGGGCGATCGTCGCCGCGGCGCTCTATGCCGCGGCGCTGGGTGCCGCGCTGGCTGTCGTGACGTTCTACTTCACGCCCGCGGTGCAGAAACCCGGCGACACGATCTTCGTGGAGTTCGTCGAACCGCCCGTCGTGCCCGATCCGCCGAAGCCCGTCAAACCGGCGTCGCAGGCGCGGGTGCACGATGCGCCGGCTCCCGAGGAGCGTACGGCGCAGATCAAGGGCACCGAGCCGGAAACCCGCACGCCCAACCCCAAGGCGCTGTTCGACATGAACAAGAGCGGCGCCGACGAACCGGCCGATGCCGGCAACCGCCATGCCCGTGAGGGCGAGGAGCGTGCCTCGGGTGTAGGCTCCGGTGCCGATGCCGAGGGGCTGGATCAGCTCGACAAGGGGCTGCAGGGGCGCGGTCTGGTGGGGCATCTGCCGCGGCCCTCCTATCCCGGCACCAAGAGCGGCAAGGTCGTTGTGCGGGTCACCGTGGGGGCGCGGGGCGAAGTCGCGAGCGCCGCATTCGAGCCTAAAGGTTCCACCACCAGCGACCCCCAGCTGGTCGCTGCCGCTCTGGCTGCCGCCCGCAAGGCCCGCTTCACCGAGAGCCGCGCCGCGGTGCAGGGCGGAACCATAACATACGTATTCCGAATGAACTGAAAAATATCGACGGGTTCGAAAGTCGATACCTATATAATAATAGATCCTTGTTATGATGCGGATTCATAGATTTTTCCTGTTTTTTATCGGTGCGACGGTCGCAGCGACGATAACAACAGCGACGACAACCCCGATGACTGTTGCTGCTACGATGCGGTCGGAACGGTCGATGCCGATGGAGTGTTTGGCCGGCGAGCCGTCGGCCGGGCAGGGCGCTCGTCTGGTGCTGCCCGTTGCGACATACGATTTCGGCGACGTGCCTCGCAAGGGCGGCATGTTGACGCGCGATTTCGTTTTTCGCAACGAGGGTTCCGCGCCGCTGGTGATCGTGCGCGTGCTCACGTCGTGCTCGTGTTTCAAGGCCACGTTCCCCAAGCGGCCCGTGGCTCCGGGCGACCAGGGTGTCATCCGCGTCACATACGAGCCGCTCAAGAGCGAGCCGGGCGCCTTCAACAAGGTGCTGCAGATC
>CAMWJM010000155.1 GCA_947174575.1 uncultured Alistipes sp.
TCGTCGAGCGCGAGCGGGTGTCCGACGAGGTGGCCGCCATTGATACCGATGTGGTGGTGAGCTTCGGCGCCGGCATCATCGACGCCTGCTGCGCCGCGCTGGCCGAAAAACTGAAACTGAAAAGCCGATGAATGGAAGAGCGGCCGGGGAGTTGCTCCGGCCGTCCGAAAAAGGAGCGCTGTAGTTTGAACCGTTGTTTCCGATATGTTTTGCCGACCCTGCTGTGGGCGGCGGTAGCCGGCTATCTGGCGGCGGCCGGGATCGCTGCGCGTCGCGCGCGTGCCGTGCGCACCGTGTCGAGCGTGGCCGTCGATGTGGTCGACAGTACGTCGCGGGGACATCTGGTTTCGACGATGCGCGTGCGCGAATGGATCGCCGGCAGCCGCATCCCCACGATCGGCACGGCAGTTGATACGGTCGACCTGACCGGCGTCGAGGCGTTGATCGCCCGCAACGGCTTCGTGAAGGAGGCGGTGGCCTACGTCACCCGAGGGGGCGAGCTGCATGTGGAGATCAGTCAGCGCGAACCGTTGTTGCGCCTGCTCACCGACGGGGTCAACAGCTACATCACCTCCGAGGGCTATATGTTCGTGGCGCCGCGTGCGTCGTCGCTCTATGTGCCGGTGGTTACGGGCAGCTACCGGCTGCCGGTGCCTGCCGATTATGCGGGCGACGTGCGCGTCTACATCGCCGGGCAGATCGAGGAGATCGAGCGGCGCATCGTCGCGCTCGAAAAGGAGAAATATCCGTTCTACCGCCGGGAGATCGAGAACGATCGGCGGCTCGACGAGCTGCGCCGCCGGCGCATCAAGCGCGGCTGGTGGGAGAAAGCGCGCGATTTCGAGCGGCGCGTGGAGGAGCTGCGGCAGGAGAAAGCGCTGCTGCGCCGCAGCTATCGCTACGAGGCCCGCGTGATCCAGGAGGAGATCGACCGCCTGACCCGCGAGCAGGAGACGGAACGCGATCGGCAAAAAAAGTTGGAGAAAAGCTACGAAGATTTGATGAAACTCCTTACCTTTGTGGAAACACTCGAAAAAGACGCGTTCTGGAGGTCGGAGGTGGTGCAGATCATAGCCCGTTCGACCCCCGGCGGCGCATTGGAGATCGATCTGGTGCCGCGCAGCGGCCGGCATACGATCCGCTTCGGCCGTTTGGAGGAGCCGCAGCGCAAGCTCGACAAGTTGATGCGCTTCTATCGCGGGGGGCTGTCGCGCATCGGGTGGGACGAGTACCGTACGATAGATATAAGATATAAGGATCAGGTGGTTTGCAGGAAATAAAAGATTCAGCCGTGGAAAGAAGAAATTATACCGTCGCCGTCGACTTGGGTTCGTCGTCCGTCGTGGTGGCTGTCGGGGAGAAGCCCGCCGACGGGAAAATGAGCGTTCTGGCGCTCGTGTCGAAACCCGTCGAGGGGGTCAATGCCGGGCGCATAGACAACATCGAGTTGGTGAGCCGGGCCATCCGCGAAGCCGTGTCGGAGATCGAGGAGCAGCTCGGCATCCGCATCACGGAGGCCTATGCCGGCATCTCGGGCGATTTCGTGCGCTGTGCCCGCCATACCGACCACGTGTATGTCTACGACCCGCAGACCGGCGTTACGCAGAAGGATGTCGACGCGCTGTTCGACCGCATGCGCAACGTGCAGGCTCCCGACGACGAGACCATCATGGAGCGCATCCCGCAGAACTACATGGTCGACGACAGCCAGGAGGTGAAGAATCCCGTGGGGTCGTTCGGCAAGAAGCTCTCGTCGACGTTCAACTTCATCCTCTGCCACAAGACGCCCATTCAGCGGCTCGACATGGCTTTGAGACGATTGAGCATCAAGATGCTGGGCGTGATGTCCGATGCCCTGGCCACGCCCGAGGCGGTGCTGCTGCCCGAGGAGAAGGAGGAGGGCGTCGCCGTGGTCGACATCGGCGACGGCGTGACGGATGTGACGGTCTACTACCGCAACGTGGTGCGCTATACGGTTTCGATCCCGATGGGCGCTTCGGCCATCAACCGCGACATCCGCACCATGGGCGTGCCCGAGAAGCATGTCGAGAGTCTCAAGCGCAAGTACGGTTCGGCCGTGGCAGAGCTGGCGCCCGAGGACAAGTTGATCCGCGTCAACGGCCGCACGAGCCGCGAAGCCAAGGACATCCTGTTGAAGAACCTGGCCACCGTGATCGAAGCCCGCGCTACGGACATCGCCGAGTTCGTGTTGCAGGAGATCAAGGATTCGGGCTATGCGTCGAAACTCGCCTACGGCATCGTCCTCACCGGCGGTTCGGCCCAGTTGAAAGATATAGGCGAGTTGTTCCACCGCGTGACCGAGATGGACGTGCGTATCGCGTTGCCCGATGCTTCGGTCGACGAAGCCTCCGCGGAGCGGGTCGCCAGCCCGGCATTCTCTACGGCGGTGGGCCTTTTGATCAAGGGTGCCAGACAGGGTGCCTGCGCAGTGGTAGAACACATTTCCATTCCCGCTTCTGTTTCTGCACAGGGCCAAGGCGCTGCGGTTGAGTCCGCTGCACCCCAGATGCCGGCGAATGCCGCAGCCTCCGTGCCGCCGGCTGCGCAGCCCGGTGTTGCGCCCGTCGCTCCGGTTCCGCCCGCTTCGGGTACGATTCCGCCCAGAACGGCGGCGCCCGAGCGTACGACCCTCGCGTCGCGACCCGCCGCACAGCCGCAGCGGGGTGCCGTGCCGCCCGTGGCCCAGCCGGAAACCCGGCCCGCGACGCAATCGGCGTCTGCAGTACCCCAGCCTCAAGGCCGACCCGTCGCACCCCTCGGACAGGTGCCTCCGCATGTGCAGCAGGCGACTCCCGTCCCGCAGCAACAACCTTTGCAGCAGCCTGTTCAGCAACCCGTTCAGCAACCTTTCCAACAGCCGACCCGACCTGCGGCGCAACAGCCTGCGCAGCCTTTCCGGCAGCAGCCGCTGCAACAGCCCGCGCAACCCGTGGCGCAGCAGCCTTATGTCGAGGCCGAGCCGCTCGTGGCGCCCGATTTCGATTTCTCGGACGATTTCGAACCGGTCGATTCGAAGCGCAAGCGCGACTGGGGGTCGATTTTCCAAAAGGCGTTCGACAAGGTGAACAAGAGTTTCACCGCCGCCGAGGACGAGGAGATATAGAGCGACGAAGGGCTACCTGATTATAAATTTCTGCGAAATTTTCTTTTACCTGCTTTATGACAGACGAATTGATGTCGGAGATCAAGGCGCCCCGGGCCGACAAATCGATCATCACGGTAGTGGGGGTCGGCGGTGCCGGCGGCAATGCCGTGAATCACATGTGGAGCCTGGGTATCTGCGGCGTGTCGTTCATGGTGTGCAACACCGACCAGCAGGCCCTGGACAAAAGCCCCGTGGAGACCAAGATCCGCCTGGGCAGCGAGGGCCTGGGGGCCGGCAACGACCCCGAGAACGGGCGCCGTGCCGCCGTGGAGACGTTGCCCGAGATCCGACAGTATTTCGAGTCGGCGGGTACGCGCATGATCTTCATCACGGCGGGTATGGGCGGCGGCACCGGTACGGGCGCTTCGCCCGTGATCGCCAAGTTGGCCAAGGAGATGGGGCTGCTGACCGTGGCCATCGTCACTTCGCCGCTGGCCGTCGAGGGCAAGATCCGCTACGAGCAGGCGTTCCGCGGTATCGAGGAGCTGCGGCAGAGCGTCGATTCGCTGCTGATCATCAACAACGAGAACATCCTCGAAATTTATGGGCGTCTGTCGCTCAAGCAGGCGTTCGGCAAGGCCGACGACATTCTGGCCTCGGCCGCCAAGGGCATTGCCGAGATCATCACCGTGGAGAGCGATTTGGTGAACGTCGACTTCGCCGATGTCTCGAAAGTCATGCGTTGCAGCGGCCATGCCCATATGGCCGTGGCGACGGCCGAGGGCGACGGCCGCGCCGAGACGGTGGCCGAAGCCTCGCTGCGCTCGCCGCTGCTGGATCTGTCTCGTATACACAACTCCGCGCCCACGAGACAAGAGGCAATGTCGTAT
>CAMWJM010000156.1 GCA_947174575.1 uncultured Alistipes sp.
CGCTATGATGAAGTTTTTTCGGGCGCGGATCGGATCATGCGGATCCCATGCTTTCGACTCATCCGTTTCCACTCCGAAAAGAGAAAATTGAACTTATGGAACAACATTACGACTACGGGGCGTCCCCGTTTTCGAGGAAAAACCCTACCTTTGCAGCGGATTCCTGCATACGGAACAAAGACGGAAAACCATGAAGATGAAACTTGTCATGATGCTCGCCGCAGCTCTCGTGCTCCAGGCATCGGCAGCCTCGGCGCAGGAGTCGCCGCGCAAGGTGTCGAACGTCGCGGTGCTCGATCTGGAGGGCAATCCGGCTACGCTCCCCTATTGGGGCGAGAAGAATCTGCTGATCTTTTATGTCGATCCGGATCACTACAAGCAGAACGAGGATTTCACCTATGAAATGGAGGAGAACCATCGGGCTGCGGGCGAAAACCTCTACGGATTCGGCGTCATGAACCTCAAAGACGCGCCGCTGGTTCCCAACGGGCTGGCGCGCAATCTGGCCAAAAAGCGCACGGCCCGCAACGGCGCCACGATCCTGGCCGACCAGACACGTACCTTGAGCGAAGCCTGGGGCCTGGGAGACTGCAACAATCAGTTCGTGTTGATGCTCGTCTCCAAGGAGGGCGAGCTGGTCTTCCTGCGCAAGGGAGTGCTCTCCGAAGCGGACAAGGAGGCTTTCTATCAGACTGTAGAGGAGTACAGATAATCCCCGGATGATCCGTCAGGCTGCCGCTTTGCTGTTGGTGTCGGCGCTGGCTTCGGAGTGCCGCGCCGCCGCGTTCGAGCGTATCGACAAGAGCGATACGACGGCGACGGCATCCTTGTCTTATGCCTCGGATACGACGCGAGTCGCCCGCCCGTCGTTTTTCCGCCGCGTCGTCGACTATTTCGGCAAATCGACCATTGACCGCACGTTCGAGAAGAAGATCGACTTCACCTTCGCCGGCGGCCCGAGCTATTCGAAAAATACCAGCCTGGGCATCGGCGTCCTCGCGGCGGGTCTCTACCGGGTGGATCGCACCGATTCGGTCATGCCGCCGTCGGACATCTCGATTTTCGCCAGCGTCGCCATTTCGGGTTTCTATTCGCTCGGCGTCGAGGGCAACACCTATTTCTCTCATAGTCGGAGCAAGTTCGACTACAACGCCAAATTCTCGTCGGCGCCCCGCGATCTGTGGGGTATAGGCTATCGGGCTGGCCGCGACAACAAGGAGACCGCCTATGTGGAGAAACAATACACGATCCACGCGCGTTACCTCTACCGGGTGCTGCCCGATACCTATATAGGTGCCCGGTTGGGATTCGAACACACCAAGGGCAAGAAGTTCGACGAAACGGGCGAGGCCTACATCGGCTACCAGAAGCACACCTACACGGCCACCGGCATCGGCGCTATCGTGGAGTACGATTCGCGCGACTTCATTCCCAATGCGTGGCGCGGCATCTATGTCGGTCTGCAGGCCACGGCTTTCCCGAAAGTGCTCGGTAACTGCGGGCATACGCTCTATCGCGCGACGTTCGCGTTCAACGCCTATCAAAGGGTGTGGAAAGACTGCATCCTGGCGTTCGACCTCTACGGCGAATACAACTCCCCGAACACTCCGTGGCCGATGCTGGCGCGCATGGGCGGCAGCCAGCGCATGCGGGGCTACTACCAGGGCCGCTATACGGACAACTGCATGCTCGCCGTGCAGGCCGAGTTGCGCCAGCGGATCTGGCGACGGATCGGCTGCGTGGTCTGGGGCGGCGCGGGCAATGTGTTCAGCGAACGCCGCGACGACCGGTTCGACTGGGCGCATACACTGCCCAACTATGGCGTGGGCCTGCGCTGGGAGCTGAAAAAGCGGGTCAACATCCGGGTCGACTACGGCTTCGGACGCCGGACGAGCGGCTTTTTGTTGAACATAAACGAGGCTTTTTAACGGTATGAGTGCCGATCGGAATACGAAGAAGATCAAGGTTTGGCGCCGCACGCGCAGCCGGTTCACGACGCTATTGACCGTCTATTTTTTCGTGGCGCTCATCATCCCCAACTGCGTGCTGGCCAACACCGAATCCTATTCGGCGTGGACGGTCGAGGCGCTGATCCTCATGCCGCTGGGGTTCTATATGATGTGGAGCGTCGTGCTGCGCCGGTCGGGCGTGATGATCTGGCTGGGTTTCCCGTTCATCTTCTGCAGCACGTTCCAGATCGTGCTGCTCTACCTGTTCGGCAATTCGATCATCGCCACCGACATGTTCACCAATCTGCTCACGACCAATCCGGGCGAGGCGGGCGAACTGTTGGGCAACATCTACCCTGCCGTGGTCTTGGTGCTGGCGATCTACTTGCCGCTGCTGTGGTTCGCCGCCCGCGAAATCGGCCACAAACGCTTCATTTCGCACACGGCGCGCATGACGATCGGACTCACCGGCGCCGCGCTTTTCACGCTGGGTGTGCTGGCCCTGTGGCCGGCCTACCACGTGAGCGAGCGGAAACATGTGCTGCGCGACGAGATTTTCCCGATCAATGTGTTTTACAATATGGGGCTGTGCGGCTCGGAGTTCCGCAAGGCCTATCATTTCGACAAGACGTCCGAGGGATTCACCTATACAGCGTCGCGGCCCGATACGTTGCCCGACCGCGAAATTTACGTATATATCATCGGCGAAGCCTCGCGGGCGATGAACTGGCAGCTGTGGGGCTACGATCGCGAGACCAATCCGCGACTCGCGCAGGAGAAGGAGATCGTGCTGTTCCGCAACATGCTCACCCAGAGCAATACTACGCATAAGAGCGTGCCGCTCATCCTCTCGTCGGTGGCGACCGACGAGCACGACGAGCTGTTCCGCCGCAAAGGGCTTCCGGCGCTCTTCAACGAAGCCGGCTTCGAGACGTGGTTCATCTCCAACCAGTCGCGGCAAGGCGCGATGATCGATCATCTGGCCCACGATGCGCAGCACTTGGTCTACATCCGCTCGCCGCGCCACGACATGCAGCTGCTGGAAGAGATGCAGAAAGCCATCGAACGCAGCTCGTCGCCGCGGATGTTCTTCATCCTGCATTGCTACGGGTCGCACTTCTGCTACCACCAGCGCTATCCGCGGCAATTCGCCCGTTTCCAGCCGGACGACAATGTGGCGATCACCGCGCAACATGCCGAAACGCTGCGCAATGCGTACGACAACTCGGTCTATTATACCGATCATTTTTTAGCCGAGACGATCGCCTACCTCCGCTCCCGGCGAGGCGTCGCATCGGCCGTTCTCTATTGTGCCGACCACGGCGAGGATTTGTTGGACGATGCCCGCGGCCGTTTCCTGCACGCCTCGCCCACCGCCACCGTCTACCAATTGTGGGTGGCCTCGCTGGCCTGGTTCTCGGACGACTACAAGACTGCGTTCCCGGGCGTCGCCGAGACGGCCCGCACCCACAGTGCGGCCCCGGCCAACACGCATGCGCTCTTCCACACGATCGCCCGCATCGCCGCGATCCGCAGCCCCTATGTCAAGAAGTCGGTGTCGCTGGTCGATGCCGAATTCGACGACACGGCGCCGCGTTACTATCTCAACGACCACAACGAAGCCGTACCCTACATCCGCACGGGGTTGCAGCGGCAGGATACGGACTATTTCGAGCGCTGCGGCATCGAACTGTAAAAACATTTTGCCGCAGGAACAGATGTTTCGGGGAATTCGAGTTTTTTCCGTCCCTTCGGTCGCCTGCGAAATATAGTCTTGAAGTAAATAAAAAAAGCTGCCCGAACGGGCAGCCTTTTCGTCGATTTGCGACGCGAGGCGAATTATTTCGCAGCCTCTACGGAAACCTTGCGGAACTCCTTCATCAGCTTCGAAAGCTCCAGAGCCGACTTGCGGGCACGCGTACCTGCAGCCTTGTTGCCTTTTTCTACCTGGGCGGTTGCGTTAGCTGCGAACACTTCGAACTCCGCATTGATTTTTTCTACCAACTGTTTCATGATATTTAAATTTTGGGG
>CAMWJM010000157.1 GCA_947174575.1 uncultured Alistipes sp.
ATGCAACCCTTTCTTGAGGTTCTCGATGCGCAGGGTCTCCAGAAAACCGGTCATGGCATATTTCGACGCCGAATACCCCGTGCGACCCGGCAGACCGTGCAGTCCCGCCACCGACGAAACGCCCACGATCGAACCTTTCGACGCCTGAAGATAGGGCAACGCATATTTGCAGCAATTGACCGTACCCCAGAAATTGACATCCATCAGACGGTGCAGCACATCGAGGTCGACATCGTCGAAAATCGCCCGCATCGAGAGGCCGGCATTGCAAATCAGGACATCGACCCCGCCGAACTCGCGCACGGCCGTCGCGATCAACTCGCGGCACTCCTCGGGTTTCGCGACATCGACCCCGCAATAGGCTGCCTGACCGCCCTGGGCACGGATTTCGCCCGCGATGAGCTGCAACTTTTCCACGCTTCGGGCGCCCATGACCACCCGTGCGCCGCGCGCCGCGAACTCGCGGGCCAAGGCCTCGCCGATGCCGGAAGAGGCTCCGGTCACGACGACCGTCTTATTGTTGAAATCTCTCATATTCAATCGTTTATTTCGATTTGCAGCGTATCGTAAGCCATATACACCCCCTCGGGCAGCGTGGGATCGGTCGCCGCATGCAACCCGATCTCGTGGGACATGTGCGTGAGATAGGCGCGACGCGGCTGTATGCGGCGGACGAGGGCCAGCGCCTCGTCGACGTTGAAATGCGAATCGTGCGGCGCAAAGCGCAGCGCATTGACCACCAACACATCGACCCCGAGCAATTTCTCGACCTCGGAGTCGGCGATCGTCTTGAAATCGGTGAGGTAGGCCAGCGGCCCGATGCGGTAGCCGGTGACGGTGAAGCGCGACGAATGGTGCCCCGCTACGGGAACGATCTCCACGCCCCCGACCTCGAACGGCCGCGCCACGTCGATCTCGTGCAACTCGATCTCCGGCACGCCGCGGTACTTGTTCTGCACGAAAGCGTAGTCGAAATCCTTGCGCACGACGGCGGCCGCGGCAGGTGCGGCGTAGATATGCACGCGGTGGATCGTAGGCGGATAATCGACGAAGTTGAACGCTCGCACGTCGTCCAGCCCGCCCGTATGGTCTTTATGTTCGTGGGTGAGCAGAATGGCGTCGAGGTGCCGCACGCCGGCCCGCAACATCTGGCTGCGGAAATCCGGCCCGGCGTCGATGACCACCCGCACGCCGCGCACCTCGACCATCGCCGCAGTCCGCAGACGGTTGTCGCGCGGATCGTGCGACGTGCAGACCGCGCACCGGCAACCGATGACGGGCACGCCTTGCGAAGTCCCCGTTCCCAAAAAGGTGAGCTTCATGATGCACAAAGATATAACGTGCAATTCACAATTCATAATTCACGATTCACAATTTTATCAATTGGAGGAACAAAAACAGCAGCCTCTTCGGATAGAGAGGCTGCCATTTTGAACTGTCAATTGTGAATTCTGAATTCTGAATTGTGAATTTTCAAAACCCTCCCTCGATGTTCCAGTAGAAGGCGCGGGAGCCTTGCATCGCAGTGGCGGCGTCCATGGCGCGGAACGCATCGAGCAGAGGCGCGACCTGCGCATCGTCGACGATGGCCAGGATCGAGGCGTTCATCGAGGGCCACGCGTGGGTGCCGTAGTGGGGTTCGCCGTCGACCGACCCGCGCCCCTCGGTCAAGGCCCAGCGGGTGAAGCCGCGGATGCCCTGCTCGTCGAGAATGCGGTTCACCCGATCGGTGAGGGCCTGGTTATAGGATAAGAATACTGCTTTCATACACGAATTTTTAACCGTTGATTTGCTGCCGTTCCTGCTTTTCGCGCTCCTTGCGCTGGGCGCGGTTGACCATGATCGAGTAGAGCACCGGCACGATGAAGAGCGTGAGGATCGTGGAGAACGTCAGACCGCCGATGACGGCGATACCCATGGGCTGCCACGTCTCCGAACCGGCACCCGTGCCTAAAGCCAGGGGCAGCATGCCCAGCACGGTGGTGAACGAGGTCATCAGCACGGGGCGCAGACGGCTCTTGCCGCCGGCGATCACCGCGTCGAAGACGCCCGAGCCGCGCTCGATCAAAAGGTTCATGTAGTCGACCATGACGATACCGTTCTTCGTGACGATACCCACCAGCATGATCGCACCGATCAGGGCGATCAGCGACAGCGGCGTGGAGGTCATCCACAGCGCCAGGAAGACGCCCGTGAAAGCGAACGGAATGGTGAACATGATGATGAAGGGGAACTTCAGCGACTCGAACTGCGTGGCCATGACGATGTAGACCAGCACCACGATCAACGCGAAGAGCGTCAGCAGGTCGCGGAACGCGTCGCCCTGATCCTCGACCGTACCGCCCACTTCGAGGTCGACGCCGTCGGGCAGCGGATAGTCGGCGATCAGCTCCTGGATTTCGGCCACGACATCGCCCAGCGCCACGCCGGCACCCAAGGTCGACTGCACGGTGATGATGCGCTGGCGGTTCTCGCGCTGGATCTCGGGCGCGGCATACTCCTCCTGCACGCGGCCCACCTCCTTGAGCTTCACGGGGCGGCCCTGCAGGTTGTAGAGCGTGATGTTCTCGACATCCTCGACCCGCGTGCGGAACTCCTCGCCGTAGCGCACGATGATGTCGTACTCGTCGCCGTCCTCGCGGTATTTGGAGGCCGTCAGACCATTGATGCGGTTGCGCACGGCCTGCGCCGCCGTGGCGCTGTTCATGCCGTAGTAGGCCAAACGGTCGCGGTCGAAGACGACGTTGTACTCGGGTCGGAGGTCGTCGCGCGAAAGCTGCACGTCGCGCGTACCCTCCAGAGCGGCCAACTTATCTTTCAGGTCGTTGGCTATGGCGTTGGTCACATCCATGTCGTAGCCGAACACCTTGATGTTGGCCGTGGCCGAACCGCTCATGCCGCCCGACATGCCGCCCGGGGTGACGGTGTACTGCCGCACCTCGGGAATCCGATCCAGCTCCTCGCGCAAAAGGTCGGAGATGGTGTAGATCGTCCGCTGACGTTCGGCGACGTCTTTCAGACGCATGTTGTAGTTGATGATGTGCGAACCGGTGGTCTGCATCGCGGCGAACGCGTTGTCGGACGAGTTGGCGCCCGACGAAGCCGACACGATCACCACTTCGGGAAACTTCGCATAGATGATGCTGTCGATTTCGCGCGCGATGCGGGCGGTGTAGTCGACCGAGAGGTTCTGTTCGAGCTTGATCGTAGCCGAAATACGGCTGTTGTCCGAGGGCGGGAAGAACTCGGTGGGCACCTGCGACAGCAGCCCCAGCGACGCCAAGAAGAGCAGCATCATGCAGCCGAACGTAATCCGGCGATGCCCCACCACCCACTGCAGTGCCCGGGCATAAGCCTCGTCGAGCCACGTCAGCGCGCGGTCGATCGGTTTGTAGACGATGCCCAGACCCTTGTAGTCGTGGACGCCGCCGTCGATCTTCAGCAGATAGGCCGACATCATGGGGGTGAGCGAAATGGCCGCGGTGGTCGACACGCAGACCACGATCGTCACGATCCAGCCCAGCTCGCGGAACAGGATGCCCGCCATGCCCGGCACCATGGTCAGGGGCAGGAACACGGCCACGACGACCAGCGTAGTGGCGATGACCGACAACCACACCTCGTTGGTGGCATAGATCGCCGCCTCCTTGGGATTGGAGCCGCGTTCGATGTGGGTGGTGATGTTCTCCAGCACCACGATGGCGTCGTCGACGACCATACCGATGGCGATCGAGAGCGACGAGAGCGAAATGATGTTGAGCGTAGACCCCGTGGCGAAAAGATAGATGAACGAACAAATGAGCGACACGGGAATGGTCATGCAGATGATGAACGTCGCGCGCCAGCGTCCGAGGAAGATCATGACGACCAGCACCACGAAGATGAAGGCGTACATGATCGTCTCCGAGAGCGAGCCGATGGCGTCGGTGATCTCCTGCGAAGCCTCGTAGATGAGCTCCA
>CAMWJM010000158.1 GCA_947174575.1 uncultured Alistipes sp.
GGGTTTCGGACATCAGCAAGCGTACGCTGGTGAAATTAAAGATTTATCGGGGTGAAATCCGCGAATACAGCCGAGTGAACGACCGCATCGTCAAGGTCGAATCGATCATGACCCGCAGCGGCGAAGAGGCGACGGGTGGATTTTATGTCGACATCCGCACGCACGAGATCGTCGGGGAGCCGGAAATCGAGTAGCAGCGCCGAGAAGACGAAGCGGCTCGCAGCATTTCGCGCTGAAATCTACGATTGAAAAAACGCAGAAGTTTCGAACTTCTGCCTTTTGTTTATGCTTGACCGCGAAACACGTTTCTATCGGATTTACTCTACAAATACACCTTTTGGTGCGTGTGCAGGCTTATATATGCTTGGCTGCCGGCGGCAACGAGTCGCTATTTTTTCACCGTGCGTGTGAAAATTTCGGCAGGGTAGCGGACATCGGAGAGGAACAACCCCTGCGCCGGTGCACCGGCGCTCGAACGCGAGAGGTCGCGGCTGGCGATGATGTCCCGAAAATCCTCGGGCGTATAGCGGCCGCGCCCGACGTCGACCAGCGTGCCGACGATAGCCCGCACCATGTTGCGCAGGAAGCGGTCGGCACGGATCGTGAGACACAACACGCCCTCGTCGTCGACCGTCCAGCCGGCCTCGACGATGCGGCAGCGATTGGTCTTGTTGTTGGAATTGAGCTTGGCGAACGAGGTGAAGTCGTCGAACTCCGGCAGCATGGCGGCCGCCCGGTTCATGCGGTCGACATCCAGCGGCACATAGTACTGCCACGAGGTATGACGCGTAAAGGGATTCTTGTGCGGCTCGATGAAGTAGCGGTATTCGCGCTCGCGGGCGTCGAAACGGGCATGGGCATCGGCCGCCACGGGGGTCACGGAGCTTACGGCGATGTCGCCCGGCAGCATAAAGTCGAGCTTGCGCAGCAGCTGCGGCGGATCGGCGACGGGCCGCGTCGTATCGAAATGCGCCACGTAATACGAGGCGTTGACGCCCGTGTCGGTGCGCCCGGCCCCGGTCAGCTCGATCGGCTCGCGCAGCAGGGTCGAGAGCGCCTGCTCCAGAGTCTGCTGCACCGACGGCTGGTCGGGCTGCCGCTGCCAACCGCAGTAAGCGCTGCCATGATAACGAAGTTCGAGAAAATAACGCATAAACGGAGTTAAAGGTACGAAGAATTTCGGAATCCGGCAACCGATCGGCGAAGTGCGGAAAACGGAGCATCTTTCGGTTTTATTTACTATCTTTGCAAGGATAAACCGCCAACGGCGGAAAAAGCGATACACGATGAAAGCTGCGATCATAGGCTACGGCAAAATGGGCCGCGAAATCGAACGGATACTGACCGAGCGGGGGCACGAAACAGCCCTCGTCATCGATACGGACAACGCTGCGGAGCTGGATGCCGAGCATCTGGCGGGCATCGACGTGGCGATCGAGTTCACCACGCCCGAGACGGCCTATGCCAACATCCGCACCTGCATCGAGGCCGGCACGGCCGTGGTGAGCGGCACGACGGGCTGGACGGAGCGGCTGCCCGAGCTGCAGGCCCTCTGCCGCGAGCGGGGCGGGGCGATGTTCTACGCCTCGAACTACTGTTTGGGCGTCAACCTGCTGTTCCGCCTGAACCGCCAGCTCGCCGCCATGATCGAACGCCTCCACGCCGCCTACGACGTGCGGATCGACGAGGTGCACCACACCCAGAAGAAAGACGCTCCGAGCGGCACGGCCATCACGCTGGCGGAGGGAGTCATGGAGCATCTGTCGTCGAAAAACGGGTGGGTGAACTATGCGCCCGGCATCGAACGCGCGACCAACCGGGTGGAGAAGCCCGCCGACGCGGCAGCCGACCGCATCGTCATCGGCTCCGTGCGCGAGGGCGCCGTACCCGGCATCCACACGGTAACCTACGCATCGGACGACGATCGCATCGAGCTGCGCCACACGATCGAAAATCGCCGCACGCTGGCTTTCGGCGCTGTTGTTGCAGCCGAATTCCTGTGCGGCAAAACCGGCGTCTTCGGCATGGACGACTTGATGCAATAATTCACCTACCGCATACGTTATCAGACATATGGAAAAATTCGGAAAGATACTTCGCAACAAGTGGGTCGGATTCGGACTGGCCGCTGCGCTCTACACGCTCTGGTTCGTGGTCTGGACGGGCAACTTATGGCTGCTGCTGGGCCTCCCGATCATCTACGACCTCTACATCTCGCGCTATTTCTACCGCCATGTCTGGAGCCGCAATGCGGAGCTGTGCCGACGGAGCAAGACCTACAAGGCCGTGTACGAGTGGATCAATGCCATCGTCTTCGCGACGATCGTGGCTTCGCTGGTGCACCTGTTCGTCTTCCAGATGTATGTGATCCCCACCTCGTCGATGGAGCAGTCGCTTTTAGTGGGCGACTACCTCTATGTGAGCAAGGTGACCTACGGCCCGCAGATGCCCAACACGCCGCTCTCGTTCCCGTTCGTCCACCACACGATGCCTTTCTCGCAGACCAAAAAATCGTTCTCCGAGGCGATCCGGTGGCCCTATCACCGGCTCAAAGGCCTGCGCAAAATCCGCCGCAACGACGTGGTGGTCTTCAACTTCCCGGCGGGCGACACCGTGCTGCTGGAAAACCAGGCCGTGACCTACTACGACGTGCTGCGCGGCTACGAAGCCTCGTTCGGCAAAAAAGAGGGACGCCGCCGACTCAACGACACCTACACCATAGTCGCCCGCCCGGTGGACAAACGCGAAAACTACATCAAGCGCTGCGTGGCCATTCCGGGCGACACGCTCGAAGTGCGCAACGGCGACGTGTGGGTCAACGGCGCACCGCAGGAGCCTGTGCCGGGCACGCAGCACCAGTATCTGGTGCAGACCACCTCGCCGCTGACGCAATATGCCATAGACAAATTAGGCATCCGCGAATATTCGGGCAACCGGCTGGGCTACGACATGTTCCTGACCTCTGCGACGGCCGACGAACTCCGCCGGCTCGACAACGTGACGATGGTGCGCCGCTACATCTGCCCGCCCAACACCGAGGTGTTCCCCCACGGCGACACGCCCCGCTGGAGCCAGGACAACTATGGCCCGATCCGGATTCCGCAAAAGGGTGCTACGGTGCGGCTGACGCTCGAAAATCTGCCGCTCTATCGCCGCATCATCGAAGTGTACGAGAACCACAAGCTCGAAGTCGACGGCAAGACGATCCTCATCGACGGCGCACCGGCCACGGAGTACACGTTCGCCATGGACTACTACTGGATGATGGGCGACAACCGCCACAACTCGGCCGACTCGCGTTTCTGGGGTTTCGTACCCGAAGACCACATCGTGGGCAAGGCGTCGTTCGTGTGGCTCTCGCTCGAAAAGAACCGCTCGTTCCCGATGAACATCCGCTGGCGGCGGCTCTTCAAAAAAGTGCGCTGACGTGGCCGAGGACACGTATCTGACGATCGACGCGCCGGCCGAAACCGCGTCGCGCGAGCGGAGCAGCAAGTTTCTGGCCTACATCTACCCGGTGCAGAGCGAGGAGCAGATACGCGAACACCTCGAAACGCTGCGCAAACGCCATTTCGACGCGACGCATCACTGCTACGCCTGGCGGCTCGGGCCGCGGGGCGAACGCTTCCGGGCCAACGACGACGGCGAACCCTCGGGCACGGCGGGTAAACCGATTCTGGGGCAACTGCTGTCGGCGGGCATCACCGATTGTCTGGCGGTGGTGGTGCGCTATTTCGGAGGAACGAAATTAGGCGTGCCGGGTCTGATCGCCGCCTACCGCGAAGCAGCAGCCGAGGCGATCGCCGCGACCACGGTGGTGGAGCGCACCGTAGACCGGCAGATCACGGTCGACTTCCCCTACGTGGCCATGAACGACATCATGCGGGCGATCAAGGAGTGCCAGCCGACGATCGGCGCCCAGCACTTCGACAACCTCTGCAC
>CAMWJM010000159.1 GCA_947174575.1 uncultured Alistipes sp.
GACCAGGCCGCGGCCCACGACGATGGGCAGCGTGGACCTGCGCCGGCGCTCGTGCGGGCAGAGCTTGTGGTAGAGGCGGTGCTCGCGCCAGGTGCCGCCGATCATGCCGATGCCGATGAGCATGGTTTGCTGGATGATGACCATGATGATCGCCGGCATGACGAACGACCCGTAGCCCAGATAGGGGTTGAAGAGGTTGCGGCTCTGGTAGACGACGGGTTGCGTCGTGGCCTGCGCCTGCGGGATGTTGGCGCCCTTGGCGATCAGGCGCTGGAATTCGACCATGGCGCCCGTTTTGCCGACCGAGGCGACGATCTCCTGGAAAACCTGGCGGTACATCAGGAAATAGCTTGCATCGCAGTAGATGGCCACCGCGGCCTGCTGACCGCCGAGCAACTTCTCCTCGTAGTCGGACGGGATGTAGACGACGCCGTAGATCTTGCGGTCGAAAAAGAGGTGTTCGGCCTCTTCCATGTCCGTGGGATTGTAGGCCACGTAGGTGTTGGGGCCGGCGTTGAAGGTCTGGATCAGGCTGCGGCTCGCGGAGGTCTGCGACAGGTCGATGACGCCGATGGGCACGTTGCGCAGCACCTGCGGGGCGTAGGCCAGCGAATAGACCGTGGCGTAGATCAGCAGTGCGAAGATGAGGATCAGCATCGCCCCGCCGTCCGAGAAGATCGTGCGGTATTCGTT
Source organism: uncultured Alistipes sp. (assembly GCA_947174575.1). Taxonomy (GTDB): domain Bacteria; phylum Bacteroidota; class Bacteroidia; order Bacteroidales; family Rikenellaceae; genus Alistipes. The sequence goes on from CAMWJM010000159.1 coordinate 694, forward strand.
GCCCATGACGGCGCGCAGCTGCTGCCGGTAGGACTTGATTTGCTTGGAAAAACGACTCATGTTACGACCTCCCCCAGAATTTTTCCTCCGTGCAGATGCGCCGCAGACGCGGCAGGCACAGAAGCGGTAAAACGATGAACAGCGCCATGCACCCCAAATCGGGCAGCGAGTAGATCGCCGGGGCGCCGCGCAGCATCTGATCGACGAACAGATCGGTGTAGTAGGTGAACGGAAAGAGCTTGCTCACCGCGCGCATGGCGGGATACATGGCCATGATCGGGAACGTGAGACCCGAGAACGTGAACGCCAGTACGGAATAACCGCCGCCCAGCGAGAGCGAAAGGCGCAGGTTGGCCATCACCGAGACGATCATCACCGAAATCGACTGGTAGCTGACGATGAAGAGCAGCGTGCCGACCAATATCAACGTCAGGCTGCCGTTGAGCGGTACGCCCACGATCTTGAAGATGATGACGAACATGACCAGCGCGAGCAGGAACATCGTCGCCGTGACGGGCAGGGTCTTGCCCAGCAGCGCAGCGCCGATCGAATCGTCGGCCGTGCGGAGCCACTCGCGCGCGGTGCCGTTCTTCAGCTCGGTGCCGATCGAGAAGACGGTGACCATGACGGTGAAGATGAGCAGCATCATGGGCATGAAGCTGGGCGAAAGATAGTAGCCGTAGTTGATGTAGGGGTTGAACAGCACGTGTTTGTCGAAGCGCACGGGCTGCAGCTGGGCCATGGCCTGGCGCTCGGTAAGGCCCTGCTTGGTGAGCAGCTGGATCTGGATGCCGGCGCCGAACATGGTGACGGCGGTCTGGATATCCTTGGACAAGAGACCGTTGACGGTGATGTTGGCCCCCGAGACGTAGGCTTCGAGGTGGGTCTGCGTGTTGCTCAAGATGTTTTTCTCGAAGCATGCCGGGATCTGCACAATGGCCGAAATGCGGCCCTCGCGCATCAGGCGCTCGCCCTCGTCCATGGACTGGATGCCGTAGGCGACCCAGGCCGTGGGGGTGTCCTCGATCATTTGTGCGACCTTGCGCGAGAGCGAGGTGTGATCCTCGTCCAGCACGGCGATCGGGATGTCGCGGGCCACGCCCTTGTGGAAAAGGATCGCGAAGAAGCAGAACGACGCGAGCGGCAGGACGAACATCAACATGAGGTACATGGGTTGCTGCCGCAAGCGGGTCAGCTCGCGTTGGAGCACGGCATGGGTATGGTGCAGGAAGCCCATGCGTCTACTTCTTGAATTGATCCCAGTCGACCAGAACGCTCATGCCGGGACGCAGCGTGAGGACGCTGCCGACGGGCTTGGCCTTGACGGCGAACGTGCGGATGTCGAAACCGCCCTGGGTGCGGGTGGCCGCCCAGGTGGCGAAATCGGCCTGCACGGCGATGTAGGTCACTTCGAGTTGGGTGTACTGATCCAGCGCGGGGATGTAGCCGCACATGCGCGTGCCGACCTCGATGGCGGGCAGGAGCGTCTCCTTGACGTTGAAGGTCACCCACATGTCGCTCGTATCGAGAATGGCCACCACGGGATAGCCGCTGCCCACCAACTCGCCCTGCTCGGCGATGATGGTCGAAATCTCGCCGCTGACGGGCGAATAGACCATGGCGTCGTGGATGTAGGATTCGACCTCGTTCACGGCGCCCTCGGCCTGCTGCACCTTGGCGGCCGCGGCGGCCTTGTCCTCCTTGCGGGCACCGTCTTTAGCCAGGTCGTATTGAGCCTTGGCGGCCTGCGCCGTGGCTTTCATGGCTTCGTAGTTGGCCGAGGCTTCGTCGAGCTTCTGGGCTGGGACGACGCCCTGGTCGTAGAGGTTTTTGACTCGCTCGTAGGTCTTGCGGGCCAGCTCCAGACCGGCCTGCGCCTTCTCCCACATGCTCAAGGCGGCTTCGATCTGCTGGATACGGGCGCCGGCCACGGCTGCGGCATCCAGCGCGGAGGCGGCGCTCTTCACGGCCTCGGCCTGCTGCAGCTTGGCGTCCAGCTCGGGCGTCGACAGCGTGTAGAGCAGCTCGCCCTGCTCGACGTGCTGACCTTGAGTCACTTTCATGCAGTCGATGCGCCCGGGGACTTTCGACGAAGCCTTGTAGGCGGTGCACTCGACCGTACCTTGAATCAACATCGGGGTATGCTTGGTCAGATAGCGGCTGATGAGCACGACCGCAATGACGATGACCGCAGCTGCGGCGACGATTCCAATGATGTTTTTGCGTTTCATATCGGTTGTATTTTATTTTTTGTCGAAGATGATGGGGCGGGCGTCGCTGCGGCGGGCATAGGAGGCGAAATCCTCGCTCAAGCCTGCGGCTTCGAGCAGTTGGGCCAGCAGTTTGTCGTAGTTGAAGGCGGCCTGCAGCCGTTCGGCACGCACGCCGGCCAGGTTCAGTTCGGCGTCGATCAGATCCGACGACGAAGCCATGCCCTCCAGAAAGGCGGCGTTCTTCATGCGCAGGTACTCCCGGGCGAAAGTCAGCGAGGCTTCGATGGAGGTCATCTGGTTGCGGTAGTTGGTCAGCTGGTTGTAGAGCTGCTCGACCAGCACGGCGATGTCCTTGTCGGCCTTGCTCTGCAACTCCCCTACCCGCTGCAGGGTCTGCTTGGCGGCGGAGTATTTGTATTCGCGGTTCAGACCGTCGAAAATCTTGAAATTGACGCCTACGCCCACGGCCCAGCGGGGCACCAGCCCGGCGACCTGGTAGTTGTAGAACGATCCGCCGCCCATGGCCACGACCTGCGGAAAGAAGTCGCTGCGCTGCACGCGCACGCCCTCCTTGGCCAGATCGCGCTTGAGAGCCACCTGGTTGAGCAGGGGGTTATGATCGGCGGCCTGTGCCTGGAAATAGGTCAGTTCCTCGATGCGGTCGACGATGAACATCGACGTAACGGGCGTCAGCTCCCGGCTGCTGCCGAGCGTGTTCTGCAAGGCGCTGGAGATGGTCTGCACCTGCAGCTGCGAGTTGGCCAGTTCGCGTTCGGCCTCGGCCAACTTGAATTCGACGTAGAGCCGCTCGCTCTGGGCGATCATGCCGTTCTGCTCCAGGGCGACGGCATCCTGCAGGTGCTTGCGGACACCCTCGACCACCTGCTGCCGCACCTCGACGACCTGCATGGCCAGCGAAAGCCCGAAATAGCGCTCGACCAACTCGGAAATCAGGGCGTTGCGCGTCCGGTTGCCCTGCTCGACGGCGGTGCGCTCCTGGATTTTGGCGGCGCGGCCTGCGGC
>CAMWJM010000160.1 GCA_947174575.1 uncultured Alistipes sp.
CCGCTGTAGGGAAGCCTACGAGAAAGTGTGCGCCCGCGAAAATCGGACGTACGACGCGGTGATCAACGTGCAGGGCGACGAACCGTTCATCCACCCCTCGCAGTTGGAGACGATCATGCGCTGTTTCGACGATCCGGCGACCGACATCGCGACGCTGGTGAAGCCCTTTGCGGCGGCCGACGGTCTGGCGGCTCTGGAGAACCCCAATTCGCCCAAGGTGGTGCTGGACGCCGAGTCGCGGGCGATCTACTTCTCGCGCTCGGTGATCCCCTATCTGCGGGGCGTGCCGCGCGAAGAGTGGCTGCAGCATCACACGTTCTACAAGCATATCGGACTCTACGCCTTTCGGGCCGAGGTGCTGCGTGCCGTGACCTCCCTGCCCCAGTCGCCGCTCGAAAAGGCCGAGTCGCTGGAGCAGCTCCGCTGGCTGGAGAACGGCTACAAGATCGGCGTGGGGATTTCGGACGTGGAGACCATAGGGATCGATACGCCCGAAGACCTGCAGAAAGCGGAAGCGTTTCTGAATTCACAATGCACAATGCATAATTCATAATTATGTTATGAGTCGGTCGGGAGAATGTGTATGTCTGAAACCGATCGGTTAGGGCAAGTGTGAGGTGAAAATCGTGATAGCGGTGTTTAATTGTGAATTATGAATGGTGCATTGAAAATAATCGCCGGCCCGTGCGTGATCGAATCGGCCGAATTGTTGGATACGGTGGCCGAGCGCCTGAAGGCGATAGGCGAGCGTCTGGGGGTGGAGATCATCTTCAAGGCGTCGTTCGACAAGGCCAACCGCACGTCGCTGCGGTCGTTCCGCGGCCCGGGCATCGACCGGGGGTTGCGGATGCTGGCCGACGTGCGGTCGAAATGGGGGTTGAAGCTGCTGACCGACATCCACGAAGCCTGGCAGGCACAGCCTGCGGGCGAGGTGGTCGACGTGCTGCAGATTCCGGCGTTCCTCTGCCGCCAAACCGACCTGCTGGTGGCTGCGGCCAAGACGGGCAAAGCGGTGAATATCAAGAAGGCACAGTTCCTGTCGGGCGCCGACATGCGCTATCCCTACGAAAAGGCGCTCGAATCGGGTGCCTCGGAAATCTGGCTCACCGAGCGCGGCAACAGCTTCGGATACAATAATTTGGTGGTCGACTTCCGCAACATCCCCGACATGCTGGGCATAGCGCCGACGGTCATTATGGACTGCACCCACTCGGTGCAGCGTCCGGGGGCGGGCGACGGCACGACGAGCGGCAATCGCGAATTCGTGCCGGCAATGGCGCTGGCGGCCAAGGCGTTCGGGGCCAACGGCTTCTTCTTCGAAGTGCACCCCGATCCCGACCGTGCGAAGAGCGACGGGCCGAACATGCTGCGGCTCGACGACATAGAAAAGGTGATAGAGAGCTTGTTATAGACGTGTTCGATATGGAGGATAGGTTGCAGATTCTGGAGGTGGCCCGCAAGGCCATACGCACCGAGATGCTGGCGCTCCGCGACATGGAGGAGCGGCTGGGCGACGAATTCGTGGCGGCCGTGGAAGCGATTCTGGCGAGCCGCGGCAAGTGCATCGTCACGGGTATGGGCAAATCGGGGCTGGTGGGCCGCAAGATCGCGGCGACGCTGGCCTCGACGGGGACGCCGAGCTTCTTCCTGCATCCGGGCGAGGCGTTCCATGGCGACCTGGGCATGATCTCGCCGGACGACATCGTGGTGGCGTTGTCGTACTCGGGCGAGACGGACGAAATTCTGAAGATCGTGCCGTTCATCCACTCCAACGGCAACAAACTCATCTCGATGACGGGCAACCCCGAATCGGCGCTGGCGAAGCATTCGGACGTGCATCTGGACGTGGGGGTGAAGGAGGAGGCCTGCATCCTGCATCTGGCTCCGACCAGCTCGACGACGGCGCAGATCGCCATGGGCGACGCGCTGGCTGTGTCGCTCATGCAGCTGCGGAGCTTCACGAGCGTGGATTTCGCGCGGCTGCATCCGGGCGGCAGCCTGGGGCGTCGTCTGCTGATGACCGTGGGCAACGTGATGCGCTCGCACGATCTGCCGGTGGTGGCGCCCGACTGTCCGGCGACGGAGATGATCCATGCGATCTCGAAAGGCGGGCTGGGGTTGATCGTGGTGTGCGACGGCGACCGCATCGAAGGGATCGTGACCGACGGCGACGTGCGCCGTGCTATGGAGCAGCGCCGGGCGGATTTCTTCAACATCGTAGCGGCGGACATCGCGACGCCGCATCCCAAGACGGTGAGCGCCGACGAGAAACTCATCGACGCCGAGAAAACCATGACCCGCAACAAGGTGACGTCGCTGCTGGTGACCGATGCCGCCGGCAAACTGCAGGGCGTGATTCAGATTTACGACATCAAACTGTAGGCGTCGCCGGTAGATCGTCGGATTTGCAAAGCGGCGCGGAGCGAAAGCCGGGGGCGGAAATACCGCCGTCGCCGAACCTCGGGAAGTTGAAAAGAGAGCGTCAAGCTCTCTTTGTCGTTTATCCGCAAGAAGCCCCCTCCTAATGCGAATCGGCGAATCGGCGGCTCCGGGTGGCAGGAACTGTGTGTTGAGTGTCGAGTGTCGAGTGTCGAGTGCCGGGTGTCCCACCAGAGGAAAATTGGGCTAAAACAAACAGCACTCATATATTTATATGATAATGTGATGAAAATAAGTTTGTTGCGTGTTTGATGTATATTGTATCTTCGATATTGCTCAATAATTCGTCGATGCGGATATGGGGCCGAAGGTTTTTGTCGCGTAATTTTGCTGCAGAAAGAAATAAACCCAATCTAAAAATATCGAGTTATGAAAAAGGCTATGCAATGGTTGTACGACAACTGGATGAAGGCGACTCCGTTTCTTGCCGTTTATTCCGCTATGCTCATCTGGATGTATGTAAAGGATGTGAACTACGCGTTGTTCCTGATCTGGATGCAGACTCCGATCTACTGGGCGCACGAGTTCGAAGAGTACATCTGTCCCGGAGGGTTCCTGAAATTCTTCAACCGCAAGCCCCTCAAGTCGGTGAAGGACGACTATCCGATGACCAAGGCCGTGTCGTTCTGGATCAATATTCCGCTCGTCTATATCCTGCTGCCCCTGTCGGGCGTCGTGTCGCACTTCTGGGGCATCGAATGGGGATTGTGGACGGCCTATTTCTCGGCGCTGAATGCCTTGGCCCATGTCGTCATGTTCTTCATTTTCGACTTCGAGTACAACCCGGGTTTGGTGGCCAGCACTTTCGTGAATATCCCGTTCGGAATTTATATGGTGTGGTATTTCTTGTCCAACAACCTCGTTTCGGTCGAAGTGAATATCGCCAGCATCGTTTTCGGCGTCATCGCCCAGGCTTCGATGATGGTGTATGGCTTCGCTTACCTCGTTCCCAAAATCAAGCGGGAGGGACTGAGAACCGCCTGACGATGCGGTCGGCCCAGCGACGGACTTCGACGATAGAGCCATGAAAGAGAAGACGGCCCGAGTCGACACGGGTAATTCGGGCGAACCGCTGCATGAGTTCTGGAATAAAGGCGGTTTTGTGCTCTGCACGGCCGGATATGCCGACGTAAGCATCAACGAGCAACGCTATCGGCTGACGCGAGGCAGCGTTTTCGTGGTGACGCCCCTGGTGCAGGTCTACGACTTCAGGCCCTCGCCCGACTTCGGGAAAATATCGTTCGTCCGCGAACTGAAAGATTTCTATCCGATATTCCGCTTGATATCCGACACGGGCATACCGCTGAAAGTGAAAGAGAAACCTTGCTGGCGAATATCGGAGGCGGAGATCGGATATGTCATCGCGCAATATGACCGTATTGCGGAAAAGATGAGCGAAGCGGAGGCGGCCGAGTCGTCGGACTGTCGCTAATACACATCTCGGAGCCCACGAGACAAGAGGCAATCTCGTATGCCGTCTTCTGCT
>CAMWJM010000161.1 GCA_947174575.1 uncultured Alistipes sp.
CGAGATTGCCTCTTGTCTCGTGGGCTCGGAGATCTGTAAAAGAGACAGTGCTCCAGGAGGCGGAGGATATGATTTCGGACACGCAGAAAAACAGCTTCGTGCGCGATGCCGGTCTGATTCTGGCGGCGCAGAAGGTCGAGCACTACGAGATCGCCACCTACGGTACGTTGAGTGCCCTGGCCTCCTACCTGCCCGAGAAAAAGGTGAAAAAGATGCTCGACACCATTCTGGCGGGCGAGAAGAAGACCGACGAAGCGCTGACGCGCATGGCCGAGCGTTTCGTCAACGAATGCGCGGCGGTCGAATGATCCGGCGTCCGAGTGCCGATTGCGGAGAGGTTCCTGTCGCGAACCTCTCTTTTTTGTGCGTCGGGGTCAGTTAAGTGCGAATAATTTTGTTTTTGCGCTCGACTTGCGCTATCTTTGCTCGATTATTCATCGGAGCGAACGGATAATTTCAAAAGATATGAATATTTCTTATAACTGGCTCAAACGTTATATCGAGACCGATTTTCCGACCGAACGGATCGCCGGGATCCTCACCGACATCGGTCTGGAGGTCGAGGGTTTCGAGAAGGTGGAGACCGTCAAGGGCGGTTTGCGGGGCGTGGTGGTCGCTGAGGTGCTGACCTGCACGGATCATCCCGATTCCGACCACCTGCACATCACCGCGGTCGATGTCGGGGCCGCCGAACCGTTGCAGATCGTCTGCGGCGCGGCCAACTGTCGGGCCGGGCTTAAGGTGCTGTGCGCCACCGTGGGCGCGGTGCTCTACCCCGACGGCGGCGACGAGGAGTTCAAGATCAAGCGCAGCAAGATCCGCGGCGTCGAGTCGCTGGGCATGTTGTGCGCCGAAGACGAGCTGGGCATCGGGTCGTCGCACGCGGGCATCATGGAGCTGCCGGCCGATGCGCCCGTGGGCATGCCGGCGGCCGAATACCTGAAGATCGAGGACGATTATTTGATAGAGATAGGTCTGACCCCCAACCGCGTCGATGCGGCGTCGCATGTCGGCGTCGCGCGCGATCTGGCGGCCTACCTCGCCAGCCACGGCGAGAAAACAGCGGTGAAACTGCCCGACGTGTCGGCTTTCAAGGTCGACAATCACGACCTGCCGATCGAAATCCGCGTCGAGAATACCGAGGCCTGCCCCCGTTATGCCGGTGTCACCGTATCGGGCTGCAAGATCGGCCCCTCGCCCGAGTGGATGCAGAACTGCCTGCGGGCTGCGGGCATTCACCCCAAGAACAATTTGGTCGACATCACCAACTTCGTGTTGTTCGAGCTGGGGCAGCCGCTGCATGCGTTCGACGCCCGCAAGATCGAGGGCGGCAAGGTCGTGGTGCGCACATGCGCCGAGGGCACGCCTTTCGTGACGCTCGACGGCGTGGAGCGCAAACTCACCGACCGCGATCTGATGATCTGTTCGGCCGAGCGCCCGATGTGCATCGCCGGCGTCTTCGGCGGACTGGATTCGGGCATCGGCGATGAAACGGTCGACGTCTTCATCGAGAGCGCCTATTTCAATCCCGTGTGGGTGCGCAAGACGGCCAAGCGCTTCGGGCTGAATACCGATGCGTCGTTCCGCTTCGAGCGCGGCGTCGATCCCAACCTGCAGGTCTACGCGGCCAAGCGTGCGGCGCTGCTGTTCAAGGAGCTGGCCGGCGGCAAGATTTCGAGCGACATCACCGACATCTACCCCGCCCCGATCGCCGACTTCACGTTCGACATCTCGTTCGCACGCATCGACGCCTTGGTCGGCAAGCATATCCCCGAAGAGACCGTGCGCACGATCCTCGAAGCCTTGGAGGTGAAGATCGTGGCCGAGAAAGCGGGCGTGCTCTCGGTCGCCGTGCCGCCCTATCGTGTCGACGTGCAGCGCGAAGCCGACCTGATCGAGGATATTTTGCGCATCTACGGCTACAACAATGTCGAGATTCCCTCGCGGGTGCGTTCGACGCTTTCGTATGCGCCGCAGCCCGACCGCAACAAGTCGATGAATTTGGCGGCCGACTTCCTGACGGCCAACGGATTCACCGAGATCATGTCCAACTCGCTGACCAAGGGTGCCTACTACGAGGGGCTGGCCGCCTGCCCGGCGGAGCGCTGCGTGCGGATACTCAATCCGTTGAGCGCCGATCTCAACGTCATGCGGCAGACGCTGCTGTTCCACATGCTGGAGGCCGTGGCGCTCAACGCCAACCGCAAGAACGGCGATCTGAAGCTCTACGAGTTCGGCAACTGCTACTTCTACGATGCGGCGAAGCGTACGGACGAAAATCCGCTGGCCGCCTATTCCGAGGAGTATCGGCTGGCGATCGCCGTGTCGGGCATCGCGACCTCGCAGTCGTGGAATGCGAAGCCCGAAAAGGCGTCGTTCTTCACTCTGCGCGCCATGGCCGAGAAGCTGTTGCGCCGCTTCGGCATCGACATTTATGCGCTCCGTACCGAGACGACGCACAGCGACCTGTTCGGCGAGGGTCTTTCGATGTGGCTGGGCGACAAGGAGCTGCTGCAGATCGGCACGGTGAGCGCCCGCATCCGGCGCATGCTCGACGTGAAGCAGGAGGTCTATTTCCTCGAAATGAACTTCGACGCGCTGGTCAAGTCGACGAAGAAACATCGGATCGTGGCCGAGGAGCTGCCCAAGTTCCCCGAGGTGAAACGCGACCTGGCACTGCTGGTCGACCGGCAGGTGACATTCTCGGCGTTGCGCGACGTGGCGTTCGCTACCGAACGCAAGTTGCTCAAGAGCGTGGCGCTGTTCGACGTCTACGAGGGCGACAAGCTGCCCGAGGGCAAGAAGTCGTATGCGTTGAGCTTCATCCTGCAGGACAAGAGCCGTACGCTCGACGAAAAGACCATCGAGCGCGTCATGGCCAACCTCGCGGCCCAGTTCGAAAGCCGCTGCGGCGCCACGGTGAGAAGCTGAAAATAGAGAAACGAAGCGCAGAAAGCCGGATCGCCGGTTTCCGCTCTATATCCCCGCAAACCTATTGGGTTGCGGGGATTTATAATTTCGGTTTGATCTGCGGGGGCTGGATCGTCACCTGCGGCGTGCCGTTGCCGTGACAGGTGGCCACGAGGCGCACGGCTTTCACGGGTTTCGCGGGGTGCAGCACGATGCTGCCGTCCACCAGCTCGCCGGCCCGCTCGAAATGCTCGCCGTCGAACGATATTTCGGCATAGCCCGCGGTGATCTGCGTCTTGGGTAGCTGCAGGTGGCCGGTCTGGAAGAACATTTCGCGGCAGACGACCGGCTTGTCGAACGTGTAGAGGAGCCAGTCGCCCCGGCGGCAGCTTCGGAGCGTGCGGGCGGTACTTTTGTAGGCAGCGGCCCGGGCGAAGGGTGCGCGCGGGCTTTCGGGCATCGAAGAAGCGATGGTCAGCGCCGGGGCGATGGTGCGGTAGTAGGATTTGTCGGCCACGTAGGGACTGCGGCCGGTTTTGTATCGGGTGAAGAAGCGATAAAGGTGCGGCTTGGCGGTGCGCAGCGGCCGGGTGTAGCGCTTCGGCGTGCCGGTCTCCGTGGTGTAGTATATCTCGGCCCCGTCGTCGGACGTTGCGGTGAATGCGCCGTTTTCGTAGTGCAGCTGCGGCGGAAACAGGCGGAAGCGGATGTCCATGGCGGCCAGACGATCGTAGTGCTCCGAGGTCAGCTCCTTATAATAACTCTCCCACCCCTCCGCGTTGCCGCTCCAGGCGATGCGGGCCAGGGCGCAGATGCGCGGGAAACACAGGTAATCGATATAATCGGGGTGTTCGGGCCGGTGCGATACGTAGATTTCGCTCCAGAAGGCGGCTTCGAACCCCTCGATGTGCGCGAGCTGCGCGGGCGTGAAGCCGCGTCGTGTCGGATCGAACTCGTAGGTTTTGCGCGCATCGAAGATCGCCGCCCAGCTGTGGCCCTCCTCGCGGG
>CAMWJM010000162.1 GCA_947174575.1 uncultured Alistipes sp.
CGCTATGGCTGCTGACCGGAGTCGTACTGACCTATCAGACGATCGGCACGCTGGGCGAATGGGCGCTGCTCGGCGACTTCCGGGCCGCTGCGCAGGATTTCCGCCTCGGACTCCCGGGCATGGCGCTGCAAGTATTCGGCGGCTGGGCCGTCGTCCGACACCTAATCCGCAAATAAGATGATGGCCAAGAAATTGGGGTTCGGCTGCATGCGTCTGCCGCTGACCGACCCGAAAGACTTCACGAAAGTAGACATCGCCCAAATCGAAAAGATGGTGGACGCGTTCCTGGAACGGGGATTCACCTACTTCGACACAGCCTACATGTACCACGAATTCCAGAGCGAAAAGATCGTCCGCAAGGTGCTCGTCGAGCGTCACGACCGCCATGCGTTCACGCTGGCGACCAAGCTGCCGACGATGTTTCTGAAAGCCGAGGGCGACCAGGAACGTATTTTCGCCGAGCAGTTGGAGAAATGCGGAGTCGACTATTTCGACTACTACCTGCTGCACAACCTCAATGTGGCGAACTACCGCACGGCGGAGCGCTTCGGCAGCTTCGCATTCGCGGCCCGCATGAAAGCCGAGGGGAAGATCCGCCACGTGGGATTCTCGTTCCACGACAAGGCCGAGTTGCTCGACGAGATCCTGACCGCGCACCCCGAAACGGAGTTCGTGCAGCTGCAGATCAACTACATGGACTGGGAAAACGAGAGCATCCAGTCGCGCAAGTGCTACGAAACGGCCCGCCGCCACGGCAAACCGGTGGTGGTGATGGAACCCGTGAAAGGCGGCACACTGGCCCAACTGCCGGAGGAGGCCGAGCAGCGGTTCCGGGCCGTGCGTCCCGACCTGTCACCGGCGTCGTGGGCGATCCGCTATGCCGCGAGCCTCGACGGGGTGATGATGGTCTTGAGCGGCATGTCGTCGCTGGAACAATTGGACGACAACACTTCCTACATGCAGGATTTCCAACCGCTCGACGCGACGGAACGCGCTGCGGTCGACGAGGTGACGGCGATCATCCGCCGCTCGATCGCCATTCCCTGCACGGCCTGCCGCTACTGCGTGGCGGGATGTCCGAAGCGGATCGCCATTCCGGAGTATTTCGCGCTCTACAACGCGGAAAAGCAGTCGCTCAACAAAGATTTCTCGGTGCAGGGCGTCTACTACTCCAATCTGACGCAAAAGCACGGCAAAGCCTCGGAGTGCATCGCCTGCCGCAAATGCGAAAAGAGCTGTCCGCAGCACCTGCCGATCGTAGAGTCGCTGCGCCGGGTGGCGGAAACGTTCGAAAAAAAAGACTAAAACCTATTATCGACTGCACTCGCAGTTTTGCAGTCTTTTCGGCGGAGATTTGCAACCCGCCCGACAGGTAGCGAAAAGGGACGCAGAAGATTTCTTCTCGTCCCTTTTTACTTTTCATTCCTTGTTTTTACTTCAATTCGGCATTCGGTACTCCTTAGGAGTCAAGCCCGTAACTTTCTTGAAAAGCCGCGTGAAGTGCTGCGGATAGCGGAAGCCCATTTCGTAGGCGATTTCGCTGACCGACCGGCGGGTGTCGAAAATCCGCTCCTTGGCCACATCGATCAACTTCGACTGGATATGCTCCTGGGCCGTGCGGCCGGTCTCTTTCTTGATGAGGTCGCCGAAGTAGTTGGCCGACAGATGCAACCGATCGGCGCAGAACTTCACCGACGGAAGCCCCTCGGTCTGCGGCAGCTCGGAGGCGAAATAATCGTCGAGCAACGCCTCGAAGCGGGTGAGGATGTCGTTGTTGACGTTGCTGCGGGTGATGAACTGCCGCTCGTAGAAGCGCACGCAGTAGTCCAACAGCAGTTCAATATTGGCCGTGATGAGCCGCTGGGTGTGCTTGTCGACGGCGTGTTCGGTCTCGGTGCGGATCTTGCGCAGGCAGTCGATGACGATCTCGCGCTCCTGCTCCGAGAGGTGCAGCGCCTCGTTGGCCTCGTAGGAGAAGAAATTGTAATTGCGGATGTGGCGTCCGAGCGAAGTGCCGCGCAGGAGTTCGGGATGAAAGATCAAGGCCCAACCCTTGGGCTGGAACACTTCGCCGTTGTCCTCCACGCCTGCGACCTGCCCGGGAGCGATGGCCACGATGGTGCCCTCCTGGTAGTCGTAGTACTGGCGGCCGTAGATGAGATTGCCGCACTTCACATCTTTCAGAAAGAGGGCGTAGAACCCGAACGTATGGCGCATGTGTCGGATCTTGCGGGACTTGGAGAGATCGACGACGCTCACCAGCGGATGCAGCGTCTCGACGCCCAGCAACTCGTTGTATTCGAAGACGTGTTCGAAATGTTCGATCGGTTTCATAGCAAGGACTCGATAAAAGACGGACGCCGCTATCGGTCGCTTCGTCCGGTCTTCGTAGGGCAAAGGTAATCATAAAATCGGCAGTTCCGCCGCCCGCACAGCCGATTCGGTAATAATGGTAACGATCGCCGTAATCCATATACCGGAAGATTCGTCGTTAGCACCGACGGCAGCCCCTCGGAAAAGCCCGGCGCCTGCCGCATCGGGCGGGAAACGTCCGCGAAGTGTTCAGCGGCGCCCGATCGTCAGTACCAGGCCGCCCGTAGCCCAGATGCCGGGCAGCGGAATGCCGCCCAGGTCGCAATAGCGGGTCGCGGTGAGGTTGGAGCCGTCGACATAGATGCGGCAAATGCCCTTCTCCCACCCTAAACGTGCGTCGAGCAGAAAAAACGGACGATAGTCGCGCACGACGCTGACCGACGGATCGCCGACAACCGGATAGTCGGTATAGCTACCATTGCGCCGGGCGACCGACGCGGTGAGCGCCAGCGACATGCGGCGCAGGAAACGCACCTCGACGGCGAACGTCGCCTTGTGACGCAGAAAATCCATGGCGCTCTTGGCGATGACGTCGGAACTGCGGTCGGTGGAGACCAGCGCATAGGAAAGAGTCGCGCGCCGCAGAAATCCCTCGGCTGCGATATACCCGCCCGACACCTCGATTCCGTAGGTATCGAGCGAACTGGTCTGTTCGGAGTGCCATTTGCCGCGCCACGCCTCGACGGGGTCGTCGTCGGGATGCCACACCCAGTCGATGATGTCGCGCCCGGCGCGGTAATAGCCCACGACCGAAGCGTTCCAATGTCCGGCGGCATAGCGGGCGCTCAAGTGCACGGCAATGGCTTTCTCGGGCACGAGGTCGAGGTTGTTGATCTGCGCGGGCGACGAATAATAGAGGTCGGTGAAAGTGGGCAGACGCATCGACTGCGAGGCCCCGACGCTCAAATGCACCTCCTCGACGGGAGCGTAACCTCCGGCGATGCTCCACAAGGCGGTCGCCCCGTAGGGCGTGAAGCTCGCACCACCCGAAACGGCGAAATCGAAACGCTGCCGCTGCAGGGTATGCCGCAGGTAGAGATTACCCGTATGCCGAGCCTTGGCGTGGGTATAAGGGCCGCGAGACTCGGCGAGCAGGTCGCCCAGATTGGTGCTGTAGATGTGGTGGAACGCATAGTCGCCGCCCAACGTGGTGGTACCGCCGCTCCAGTCGCAGTCGACCCAGGCCTTGGCGCCGACATTATCGGTGTCGTGGCGGTTCATGGGGGTGCCGCGCGTCCAGTCGTAGCGATCGAAATTCTTGCGGTAGCTGACCGCGGCACCCCAAGCCAGACGCCCGGCCTGCTGCAACCACCTCACCGACGCGAGCGCCGTGGAGGTGCATTCCCATTGGTCGGGGTTATAGGCGGCATAGAATCCGTTGGAACCGAATGCGCGACGTTGATAACCGGCCTGGAAGTCGAGCGATCCGCCTCGCCGGGTATCGCAGACGGCACGCACGAAAGCGTTGCAATTGTCGAAATCGGTGTTATGTCGGTAGCCGTCGCTG
>CAMWJM010000163.1 GCA_947174575.1 uncultured Alistipes sp.
GTTCGACCTCGGCCCGCAAACGCCGCCCGATGAGGCCGGGTATGCAGACGTTCTCGAACGCGGTGAACTCGGGCAGCAGGTGGTGGAACTGGAAGACGAAGCCGATCCGCTCGTTGCGGAACTGCGACAGCGCCTTGTCGCCCAGCGCAAAAGGCTCCACACCGTCGATCGCGAGCCGCCCGCTGTCGGGGCGCGACAAAGTGCCCAGAATCTGCAGCAACGTGGTCTTGCCGGCGCCGCTGGCCCCCACGACGGAGACCACCTCGCCGCGCGCCACACGGAGCGAAACGCCTTTCAACACTTCGAGGTCGCCGAAGCGCTTGTGGATGTCGGAAACTTCTATCATGATCGGAACCTATTGAAAATACGGACGGTATCGACGGCTTCGCGCACGTCGTGCACCCGCAGGATCGCGGCGCCCTGTCGCAGGCACTCCCACCCCAAAGCGACGGTGCCGGCGAGCGCCCCCGTGGGCGACGCATCCAGCACCTTGTAGATCATCGACTTGCGCGACACGCCCGCCAGCACGGGAAAACCCAGGGCGCACAGCTCGTGCAGGCCTGCCAGGAGCCGGTAGTTCTGCTCCAAGGTCTTGGCGAAGCCGAAACCGGGATCGAGGATGATCCGCTCCGCCCGGATGCCGGCGGCCTGCAACTCGACGACCCGCCGACGGAAATAGTCGCACACTTCGGAAACGATGTCGAGGCGGTAGTCGGTGAGCGACTGCATGGTTCGGGGATCGCCCTTCATGTGCATGGCGACATAGGGCACCCCCAAACGGGCGACGGCAGCGAGCATGGAGGCGTCCAGCTCGCCGGCGGAAATGTCGTTGACGATGATTTCGCCGAACCGCTCGCAAGCCTTTTCGACGACCGAAGCGCGGAACGTATCGACCGAAACGGCTATCTCCGGCGCCAGACGCCGGACGGCGGCGATCCCGATCTCGACCCGCCGCCACTCCTCCTCGGGCGAGACCTCGGCAGCCCCCGGGCGCGACGAATAGCCACCCACGTCGATGATATGGGCACCCTGGTCGAGGCACTCTGCCACGCGCCGCTCGACGGCCGCCAGGTCGAACGCGCGACTGTCGGCGTAGAACGAATCGGGTGTGACGTTCAGAACGGCCATGACCCGGGGCTGCGAAAAATCGATCGTCATGACCACAATCGCTCGCCCGGAAAGCGGAACCGCCGGTCGAGCCGGTCGACGGCGCCCTGCAGCTCCTGTTCGAAAAGATTGACCAAGGTGAAATCGGCACGCCGGCACAACGTATCGTCGTCCGTTTGCGCGGCTATACGCCGGCGCACGCTCTCGGCATCGCACCCGTCGCGCCGGCAAGTGCGCTCGATGCGCAACTCCAGAGGTGCCACGACGGCGACCGTGCGGTCGACCATGGCCTCCAGCCCCGAATCGAAGAGAATGGCGCTCTCCAGAACAACGTAAGGCCCCTGCTGCTGCCCGACCCAAGCGTCGAAATCGCACATCACGGCGGGATGCACCAGCGCATTGAGGTCGGCCAAAGCCGCGGAATCGCGGAAAACGATCTCGGCGAGGTACTTGCGGTCGAGCGCATCGTCGCAGAACGTCCGCGGGCCGAAGCGCCGCACAAGCGCCTCGCGCAACGGCCCCGGCTCGGCCATCAGCCGTTTGGCGGCACGATCGGAGTCGTAAACGGCGATCCCTTTCTGTTCGAAAAGGCGGCAGACGGTGCTTTTGCCGCTGCCGATGCCGCCCGTGATGCCGACCTTAATCATCGCCCCAAGGATTGTCGATCTCGGGTACCCCGTCGATCGAAAGCACCTTGATGTCGCTCAACTGCACGGAGATAGCATTCAAGAGCGACTTGGAGTCGAGGATGATCTTGCCCTCGTGGCCCTCCTCCTCCGAAACGCTGTACTTGAGGCTCGACAAGGGAATGCGCAAAGTCTTGTTCATGTAGACCTGGTAGCCGAACAGATTGGTGCCGATGCCCTGCACGACACAGGTCACCTCGAAAGGCACGCCGTCGACATCGATCTTGACTTCGTGGCGCGTGCTGTAGGTATAATTGAGCTTGGCGATGTACCACAAGATGAACGAGGCGACGAGCAAGGCCAGAAACACGGGCGAGATGTACCGACGCATCCACCCCAACAGACTCTCCATAAAGATAATTTTTCACAAAGATAGTGCAAGGCGAGGGTAAAAGCAAACGAAGTTTGCATTTTACCGAGCCGCAGCCTATCTAAACCGCAGCGCAAGATGCGGTAAAGTGCAAGGCGAGGGTAATGCCAAATTTATTTGAGCATTACCGAGCCGCAGCCTATTTTCTATAAAGATAGTGCAAGGCGAAAACAAAAGCCACTTTCATTTGCATCGTACCACTCTTGAGGTGGTGTGAGGTGGTGTGAGGTGGTGTGAGGTGGTGCGTTGCGATGCTACGAGAACCTCATGAAAATCCGAATGCAACACGCTCTCGAATTCATTCGACGAATAGAATGCCGGGCTGACATTCGGGCCGTTGCCGACCGTTGTTAAATTTCGAGGGGCGCATCTATCCGATGCGCCCCTCGAAAACAGAGTGAGTGGTTTATTCCTTTATTTCTTCTTGTCCGAGCGGGACATTAGGTCGTAGGCCACGGGCGTGGCGATGAAGATCGTAGCGGCGGTGCCGACCACGACGCCGATCGTCAGCGCGAAGATGAAGCCGCGGATCGTCTCGCCGCCGAAGAAGAAGATCGCCAGCAGCGTGACGAGCGTCGTGCCCGAGGTGTTGATCGTACGCGACAGCGTGGAGTTGATGGCGTTGTTGACGTTCTCGCGCAGCGAACGCTTGGGATAGAGACCCAGGAACTCGCGGATGCGGTCGAAGACGACCACCGTGTCGTTGATCGCATAGCCGATGATCGTGAGGATCGCGGCGATGAAAGCCTGGTTGACCTCCAGATTGAACGGCATGAACCCGTAGAGCATGGAGAACAGGCCGATGATGAACAACGCATTGACAGCCAGCGCCAACGTCGCGCCCGACGCCCACTGCCACCGCTTGAAGCGGAAGGTGATGTAAAGGCCGATGGCGATGAGTGAGAAGATCACCGAATAGATGGCGTTCCACGTCATGTCCTTGGCGATCGAGGGACCGATCTTGTCGGCATTGAGGATACCGTTGACATCGGTCTGCGTGTTGCGGAACTGCTCGAACGTGATCTCGTAGGAGTAGAGCGGCTTCACGGCATCGTAGATGATCTGCTCGACCTCGTCGGTCGCTTCGTCGGAGGTGTCGTCGTAGCGATACTGCGTGACGATACGCATCTGATTCTCGTTGCCGTACTGCTTGACCTCGGAGCTGACCGAAGCGGCGTCGGCATCGGCCTGGGCGCCGAACGACTCCTCGATGCGGTTGCGCACGTCCTCGGCCGAAACGGCCTTGTCGAAGCGCACGACATAGGCACGGCCGCCGGTGAACTCGGCACCGAGGTTCAGCCCGCGCACGGCGAGCGAAACGCACGAAAGGAGGATGACGACGCCGGTGACGATATAAGCGATCTTACGCTTGGCGATGAAGTCGACCGAAGTGTTATTGAGGAAATTCTCCGACCACTTGCGCGAGAAAGAGATGTGCCCCCACTTGGCGACGACCCACTCGATCAAAAGGCGCGTGATGAAGACGGCGCAGAAGAACGAGGTGACGATACCGATGATCAACGTCGTGGCGAAGCCCTGCACGGGACCGTTGCCGAAGATAAAGAGGACGATACCGGTGATGATCGTGGTGAGGTTGCCGTCGATGATGGCGGAATAGGCCTTGGAGAAACCGTCCTTGATCGACATCGAAAGGCCCTTGCCGCCGCGCAGCTCCTCCTTGATGCGCTCGTAGATGATGACGTTGGCGTCG